>JACCXN010000099.1 GCA_013696965.1 Bacteroidota bacterium
AATGAATATAACCTGGCTATACCATATGACTCTAAAAAACAAATTATACACATATGAAATAGCCATGCACGAACCGTTCACAAACGCTAATGAATATAACCTGGCTATACCATATGACTATTAAAAAACAAATTATATACATATGAAATAGCCATGCACAAACCATGCACAAACAGCAATGAATATAACCTGGCTATACCATATGACTATTAAAAAACAAATTATATACATATGAAACACACACTACTTCTTATTATGTTAATGACTGCAACATTAACCTTAAGTGCCCAAAAAATATTTAAGGTAAAATATGAGTCTCAAGCAGATTTAAAAGTATTTATAGTTAATTATGAATCACAGGCAGACTTGTTAGTATATATGGTGAATTATGAATCACAGGCAAATAAAGACGGGCTTTGGTTTTCTGCAAAGTATGAATCTCAGGCAGATAAAAAAGTGTATTTTGTAGACTATGAATCTCAAGCTGACTTAAAAATATACTTTGTAAATTATGAATCGCAGGCTGGTTGGAAAAATAAATCCAAACAACATTTGCTAAAATTCTAATACTCATTAATACTTAAATTATGAGATTAAGACTAAAAACAACAACGGTTGTTTTGATTTTATTTGCAGTTGTTTCTGCATTGAGCTTCAATTCCTTTCACAATTCTGAAAACATAATTTATCCCAAATGGAATAATTATGAGGAGCTTTGGTTAAACGTTGATTCCTTGCGCAAAAAAGGAATGAACAATACGGCTTTACAAGTAACAGACGAAATTTATGCGCGAGCAAAAAACGAAAAAAACGCTCCTCAAATAATAAAAGCACTTTTACACAGGGCAAGCATCTCCTCATTATTTGAAGAAGAAGCAGATGAAAAATCAATTGCTTTTATTCTAAATGAATTAAAAGAAATAAATGGTCCTGCAAAACCAATTCTTCATTCCATACTTGCTGAAATGTACTGGAAATATTACCAAAACAACAGGTATCGATTTTTAGACCGCTCACATATTGCAGATGCTGAAAATTCTGATTTGCGTACCTGGGATTTAATAAAAATACATCAGGTTGCAGTGATGCATTATGAAAAATCACTACTAAATGCAGATACCTTAAAACGAACACAATTAAATATTTTTGATCCTATCATTATTAATGGTGATACTTTAGCAAAAAAACTCAGGCCTACTCTTTATGATTTTCTTGCCCATCGCGCCATTGATTTTTACTCTCATGAGGAAACTGATCTTGCACTTCCTGCCTGGCATTTCCAAATTAATGATTCTGCAGCATTTCTTCCTTATAAATATTTTATTGATCATAAATTTCAAATAAAGGATACAGGTTCTGTAAAATTAAAAGCCTTGATTCTTCTTCAAAATGTTTTGGATTTCCATAAGAATGATTCCGTTCCAAATGCATTGATAGACGCAGATATTAAACGGCTAAAGTTTTCTCAGAGCAATGCAAATTTAGTAGAAAAAGACAGTCTTTATCTTGAAGGATTAAACAATCTCTATTTAAAATTTTCTAATTATTCTGCCTCGTCTGAAATTACTTATGAAATTGCTTATTATCATTTTTTTAAAGGGAATACTTATGAACCTTTTACAAATCCAAGTTTCCAATTCAATAAACAGAAAGCTATAGAATTATGTGAAAAAGAAATTAAAAAATTTCCTTCTTCTTTTGGTGCAAAAAAATGCAGCAATTTGAAAACAATAATAAAAGAAAAATCCCTCTCAGTAACCCTGGAAAAGACAGTTGCAGTTAACAGTCAATTTCCTGCATTATTAACATTCAAAAATATTGATACAGTATATGTTAAAATAGTATCTGTATTAAATGAAAATAATATAAGAAGAAACTATAATTATAATGATGGAAACATAGTAAAGGAAATGTTAAAACAAAAAGTTGTTGAACAATTCTCTATTCAGCCTCCACAGGATCAGGATTACCAACAGCATTCCCTGGAAATGGCAATGCCCAAATTAAATTCTGGACAGTTTTGTGTTTTGGTTTCTAACAATAAGGATTTCAATTTTGATAAACATATTGTAGCCTACTCCTTTTTGTGGGTAACAGACATAAGCCATATGGAAAGGAAAACAAGTGAGGGTGGCTATGATGTTTTTGTGATGAATAGAAATTCAGGCAATCCAATAAAAGGAGCGGTAGTAAAATCATGGATAGAAAAATATGATTACAAAACCCGTAAATATGAACTGGAAGAATCAGGAAAATTTTTGACGGACGAGAAAGGATTTATTCATATCCCAATCTCCAAAGAGCATAGGAACTTTTATCTGGAAATAATAAAAGACAAGGATAAAATTTTTAATGATCAGGGAATCTATCAATACCGTTCTTCAATAATTGATGTTCCAACAAAACTCAAAACATGGTTCTTCACCGACAGATCAATTTATCGTCCGGGACAAACAGTTTTTTTTAAAGGAATTTTAATTGAAACGAAGGGAGATTCTAATCACATAAAAACAAATCACCCAACCGTGGTAACTCTTTATGATGTAAATTATCAAAAAGTTTCCGATTTAAAATTAGTTACAAATGAATATGGTTCATTCAGTGGAAGTTTTACACTTCCATCAGCAGGTTTAACAGGAAATATGCACATTAAGAATGAGAGCGGATCTTTTCATTTTTCTGTTGAAGAATATAAACGGCCAAAATTCGAAGTGACTTTCCTTCCCATAAAAGGCGCCTATAAGCCAGGAGATAAGATAAAGGCCAACGCGGTTGCAAAAGCATATTCTGGTGCTGCAATTGATGGCGCAGAAGCAAAATACAGAGTGATTAGAAATGCCGTTTTCCCTAAATGGTGGTATCAACGCGAAGCTTTTTCTACAGATAGGCAAGTGGAAATTACTCAGGGAATTGTTCAAACAAATCGACAAGGAGAATTTGAGATCGAATTTATAGCAGTTCCAGGAGATGCACATTTCTCTGAAACCAGACCTTTGTTTTATACTTATACAATTTTTGTTGATGTAACCGACATTAGTGGAGAAACAAGAGGCGCTGAAAAAACAATTCCTGTTGGATATACTTCATTAATTCTTGATGCAACAGTTTCAACCCTTGTTGACAAAAACCATCCTGTTGCATTTATTTTTAAAACTACAAACCTGGAGGGACAGCCACAGGCAGCTAAAGTAAGCATTGAAATAAGCAGGCTCGAAAATCAAGAAAGGGTTTTAAAAGAAAGATTGTGGAAACGTCCAGATAAATTTTTACTTTCTAAAAAAGAATTTATAGCAATTTTTCCAAATGATGAATACAATAATGAAAATGATTTAGAGCAAAGGAAAATAGATGAAATGGTTCATAAATCAACATTATATACATTAAAAGAAAAAGAATTAAAATTAAACCAAATCAAGGAATGGAAGTCAGGAACATATTTAATTGAGGCTTTAGTTACAGATGATTCAGGAAATGAAATAAAAGAAAAATATTTTTTCACACTATTTTCAAAACTTGATAAATCACCTCCATTCAACAGTCCATTCTTTTTTCAAGCTTTAACAAACAAAGTTGAACCCGGAGATAAGGCCTCGTTTTTAATTGGGAGTAAACAACAAATAACAATGCTTTTTGAAATTGAACATAAAAATAAAATTGTTAAAAGGGAATGGCATACATTAAATAACGAACAAAAAATTATTGAAATCCCTATAGAAGAAAAACACCGTGGTAATTTCACGATTCATGTAGTTGCCATAAAAAACAACAGGGGATATTCTTTTGCGCATACAATCTTTGTTCCTTATACCAACAAGGAACTTCAAATGGAATTTGAAACATTCAGAGACAAGCTCCAACCTGGGCAAAAGGAAGAATGGAAAATTAAAATCAAAGGGAAAACTGGTGATAAAATTGCTGCAGAAATGGTAGCTTCTTTATACGATGCTTCTCTTGATGCGTTTAAACCTCATCAATGGAATTTTAATATTTACCCTGGTTATTTTCCAACTCTTGGCTGGCAAAAAAGCCTTTCTTTTGGAATTGTTTCTACTTCTTCCTATTCCCATAAATATGAATTCCCTGAACAAATTTATAGAAAATATGACGAGTTAAATTGGTTTGATAACAATGAAAGCACAAGATATTCAAACAAACAAATTCTAATGTCTCAAGGCTTAAACATGAATACACTTTCAAAAGATGGAGATGGAATTGAAATTGCAGAACAATCACAAACCTATTCTAAAAAAAACGCATCAGACAAAGAAATGAACAATCCGCCTGCTGGAAACAAATCGAAAACTTCGGAAGAAAAAAGCGGAACAGAAAAATTAGCTGCGGATAAAGAATTCAAAACACGAAGCAATTTTAATGAAACAGCATTTTTCTTTCCGCATTTAACTACTGATGAAAATGGAACTGTAATAGTAAATTTTATACTTCCTGAATCAATTACAAAATGGAAATTTTTAGGCTTTACCCATACTTTGGATTTAAGATTCGCACAAATCGAAAAAGAATTTGTTGCCCAAAAAGAATTAATGATTTCTCCTGTTGTTCCACGTTTTTTAAGGGAAGGGGACGAAATGCTTCTTTCTGCTTCTGTTGTAAATATTACTGATAAGGAAAAAAAAGGAAAAGCCAAATTAGAATTGCTGCATCCTGTAAGCAGGAAAATTATTTCGGATTTCAAAAACGAAAACCCGGAAATTGATTTTATGGTTTCTGCCACATCTAGCACAAATGTTAAATGGAAAATAAATATTCCACAAGGCTTTCAGACAGTACTTATAAGAATAACCGCAAAAGCAGGAAATTATACTGATGGTGAAGAAATTATAATTCCTGTTTTACCAAATAAAATTTTAGTCACCGAATCCTTACCACTTTTTGTGAGAGGTAAACAGTCCAAGGATTTTAGTTTTGAAAAACTGCTTAATCAAAAATCACCTACATTAAAAAATCACCGGCTTACTCTTGAATTTACTTCAAACCCGGTATGGTATGCCGTGCAGGCTCTTCCCTACTTAATGGAGTTTCCATTCGAATGCTCAGAACAAATTTTTGGCAGGTATTATTCCAATGCCATTGCAGCACATATTGCAAATTCAAATCCTAAAATTAAAGCGGTATTTGAACAATGGAAAAATTACAATCATGATGTCCATTTATCTGCATTGGAAAAAAATTCAGAATTAAAAAACATTTTACTTGAAGAAACTCCATGGGTTCTTGAATCAAACAACGAACAAGAAAGAAAAAAAAGAATAGGTCTACTTTTTGATCTTAATAAAATGGCGAACGAACGAACAAGAGCAGAACTGCAATTAATTAAAATGCAAACTCCAAACGGTGGATTTCCATGGTTTCCAGGAATGAAAGATGATCGATATTTAACCCAATATATAACTTCAGGTTATGGAAGATTACATAATCTTGGAATAAAAAATTCATCTGAAAATAAAACACTAAATAATGCAATTGAGAAAGCCATAGAATATCTTGACGAAAGAATAAATGAGGATTACGAGAAATTATTCATAAACAAAACAGATACTTCTAAAAAACAAATTACTGCTTTACAAATACATTATTTTTATGCACGCAGTTTTTATTCGGATTATCCACATAAGGCAAAAAACAAAAAGGCATATACTTATTTTTACAAACAAATGAAAAAACACTTGGCCACCGAAAGCCTTTATTTACAAGCCATGTGTGCACTAAGCATTTCCAGATTGGGAGAAAATAATTTATCAATTCAAATTGTAAAATCAATAAAAGACAATGCAATATTTAATGAAGAAATGGGAATGTATTGGAAAGATAATATTCCAGGATTTAATTGGCACCAGGCACCCATTGAAACACAAGCATTGTTTATAGAAGCTTTTGGTGAAATAACAAAAGATAAAAACGCAGTTGACGAAATGCAAATATGGTTACTAAAACAAAAGCAAACGCAGAATTGGAATACAACCAAAGCTACTGCAGAGGCCTGTTATGCGCTTTTGTTGCAAGGAAATAATCTAATAGAAAAAGATCCGGAAATAAAAATTTCATTAGGCATTCACAGTTTTAATTCCAGTGAAATAAACAATAAAGAAACTGGAACAGGTTATTTTAAAAAATCATGGAATGATGATGAGATAACTAAAGACTTGGGAAAAATAAATGTAAATAAAAAGAGCGATGGAATTTCATGGGGAGCAGTTTACTGGCAATATTTTGAACAACTTGATAAAATTAAGCCGCATAAAACACCCTTAAAAATAAATAAAAAACTATTCCTTGAAACGCCTACAAGTAGCGGTATGCAAATAACACCCATAATTGAAAATACAAATTTAAAACCTGGAGATAGAATAATTGTAAGGATTGAATTAAGTGTTGATAGAGCAATGGAATATGTGCATCTAAAGGATTTACGAGCCTCAACCCTGGAGCCTGAAAATGTCTTATCTCAATATAAATTCAGAGATGGTTTGGGGTATTATGAATCTACAAGAGATGCATCAACAAATTTCTTTTTTTCCCATTTACCAAAAGGAACTTTTATTTTTGAATACCCTTTGCGTATAACTCATTTTGGGAATTTTTCCGCAGGAATAGCAACAGTACAATGCATGTATGCGCCTGAATTCACAAGTCATTCAGAAGGGGTAAAATTAATTATAAAAGAAAAATAATTTTTCAGAATTTTATTTTAATAAAATAATTTTCAGAAAAACAAAAAAATATTATTCGATATTTTTGTTATAAAAACCTCCTGTACTGTATGGTTTTACAGTTGTTTTAGAGACATTGCATGGGGTATAACAAAGTGATTGTCAACAAATAAATGTTGAAAAAATAAACTACAAAAAGTAAAAAGCATGAATCCTTTTCACGTTATTCGTTGTATAAAAACAAAAAACAAAAAACCATGGCAAAAAAAGTAGCCCCAAAAAAAGCAGCTCCTAAGGCAGCAGCTAAGCCTGCAGCAAAAAAAGCAGCTCCTAAAGCAGCAGCTAAACCTGCAGCTAAAAAAGCAGCTCCTAAAAAAGCAGCGGCAAAACCTGCAGCTAAAAAATCAGCTCCTAAAAAAGTTGCTGCAAAAAAATCAGCTCCTAAAAAGCCAGCTGCAAAAAAAGTGGTTAAGAAAAAGTAATTTTGAAACTTCAGAATTTAAACCCGGGATTGGTTTTATTATTTATAATTTTTCGATCCCAATTCCGGGTTTATTTTTTTTGGGAATAATACATCCATTTGCAATTTTTATTCCTTCAAAAAGATCATTGGTAATCAAATATGAACTATCCAAATCTGCCCAATCTGCAAGTGTTGAGATATGACTTGCGGCAGCTATTCCACAGGAAGTCTCTGTCATAGATCCTATTATTATTTTCATTTGTTTTTCCCTTCCAAGTTCAATCATTTTTAAGGCTTCATTCAATCCTGTACATTTCATTAATTTAATATTAATGCCATGGTAGATTCCATCTGCATTATTTATATCGTTAATGCGTTGTACAGCCTCATCTGCAATTATTGGAACAGAACTTCTATCCGCTAACCATCTTGTTTCTTTTATCATTTCTTTTGGCAATGGCTGCTCAATATATGTGCAATTGTAATCCTCAAGCATTTTCACAAAATCAAGTGCTGAATATTTGTTTTTCCATCCTTGATTAACATCTACTGCAAATGGTTTATCAGTGTTTTTTATTACTGTTTCAATTATTTCTTTGTCGTAATTACTTCCTAATTTTATTTTAAAAAAATTGAAATCCTTCGCTTCCGCAATTTTATTTTTTGTTTTTTCAAGAGAATCTATTCCAATAGTATAGGACGAAACGGGATATTCATTATTGGGAAGATTTAAAAATTCGGAGCAGTTTTTTTTTAGCAGTTTTCCTTTTAAATCATGAAGTGCAATATCAATGGATGCTTTAGCTGCAGTATTACCAGGATCTAATTTATCTATGTAAATAATGAAATCAGCAATATTTAACGGATCAATTAAGTTAGAAAAATTGATTTTTTTCAAAAAATCAATTACGCTTTTTTGCGTTTCACCTAGGTAAGGAGGTAAACTTGCTTCACCAAAACCTATTAAACCATTATGCTCTATTTCAGTAAGTATAATTGGTGTTGAAGTCCTTGAACCCATTGAAAGGGTAAAAGGATACTTAAGCATTAAGGTATATGAATAAAAGTTCAGTTTCAATTGCAAAAAAAAATGATTAAGGTTACATTTGCTTATATTTAAAAAACTAAAAATATGAAAAACTATTGGAAAACTCTTGTTTTACCTATTCTGTTAGGTATTGCGAGTTGCACTGGTGATAACAGTACAACAACTAACAATTCAGAACATGAAGTGCAAGCAGGATGGCTTGCCCTGGATTTAGCAATGCCTGGAATGCATTATGCACTTCCTATGCTTATTAATATTCCAGATGAGAATACAGCAAAAGGAAAATCAGAAATTATGGAAGGTCCTTCTGGAGGCACTCAAATTTTGGCAGGCTCTGAATTCAACCTTGAAATAATTGCTTCCCCAATGACAATGGCTGAAAAAAAAGAAGACATTGAAAGAAATCCAATTTTTAAAATTACTTATTTAACTGACGAACCTAATGTGATTTTTTATAAAGCAGAAATTACAGATACCGAAATTGTTCAATACCATTTTTATTTGATAAAAGAAATCGAAAATGCAAATTATGGAATTGAAAATATTAAAAATGAAGATTTTTCTGAAACAGGAATCCAACGGATGATTGATGCTTCAAAAAGTTTAAGGCTAAAAGAAAAAGTTTAAAAAAGGCGTTGTAAAAGAATAATCTAAAAAAGATTATTCTTTTACAATTATAAATTAAGGGTTAAAACAAAAGAAAAAACAGTCTTCCTGCCTGCAATTATTCTTTTTAAGCGATGTTTGTTTTCCTTTGCATGTTCTTTTCATCGAAAGAATAAAAACACAGCATGTAAATAAAAAAAAGAGTCCGTATTTATTATGAGGCCACTGAAAAAACTAACCCCGAAGGGATGATACAATTATAGATTAATATTTTTAATTCCGTCCAACCCCGGAGGGGAGAAATTATTGATTGTTTATTTTTATGCCACCCCTTCGGTTTTTTGGTTTTAATTGTTGTTTTTTTCTGTAATCCTGTCACCCCTTCGGGCTTAGCTTTTTCAGTGGCCTCTATTTATTATACAGCCTCTTTTTTTAAACTTTTCCTACCGGAGAGCCGGTAAGTGTATCCAAATCTCTATCGAATAGGTAAAGACCACCCTTATCGTTTCCAATTAATTTTAGTTTATCAAGAATGTTTTTGGCAAGAGCCTCTTCTTCTATTTGTTCAGCCACATACCATTGCAGGAAATTTTGAGTGGTATAATCTTTTTCTGAAAGACAAGCCTCAACTAATTTGTTAATTTCTGTTGAAACAACTATTTCATGTGCATGCACCATTTCAAAAACCTTAGGAAGTGATTCGAACTCCCTTGGTGGTTCTTCTAGTGAAGGAATAATTGCTTTTCCTCCTCTTTCGTTAATATACTTAACAAGCTTTAGCATATGTAAGCGCTCCTCATCGGATTGTCTGTATAAAAAATTGGATACTCCATTCAATCCATTGTTTTCTGCCCAAGAGGCCATGGAAAGATAATACTGGGAAGAATATCCTTCCAGCTCAACCTGTTCGTTCAATTTTTTTTCAATTGTGGAAATCAGCATAATTTAAAATTTAAGAGTTGTAATTATGTAATACTAAAAGCGGTTTGTCAGTCTGAAAAACCATTGTCTTGGTCATACTTGTATGAAATATAGTTTCAAAAAGAGTGTATTTTTTGGCAAGCATAACAGTCCAATCAGGCTTATTACTCTCAACCAACTCTCTTATTCCTTCTATAATGTCACCTTTTACTGCAAAATATATTTCTGTTTTAACATTGTTGAAATATTCGGAAAGCTTTAATTGAACTTGTGATTTTTCAATTACTTCTTGTTCAAATTCAGGAATAACAGAATATATTTGCAATTCAGCATTAAAAATTTTGATTAATTGGGATAAGAAGCGTAAATCTTTTGCATTCTTAATTTCTTTTAAATCATAAGCAAATCCAATTTTACGGGGAGTTGTATACCTGGCATTTGAAGGCACTGCTAAAACAGGGCAGGCAACATTCTTAACCACACTGGCTGTGTTTGAACCAATAATGGTTTCCAATACTCCACTTGCTCCTTTAGTGCCCATTACAATCAAATCAATGTCCTCGTCCTTGATTAATTCAGCGCATACACTTACTACATCTCCAATTCTGCTTTTTGTTTCACAATTGATATCTGCAAAACGTGGATTTTTCTTAATTCTTTCTAAGGTTTGTTTCAATCCTGCCTCTGAGTCTTCTTTGAGAATGCCCATTACAGATACCATTATATCTGCCCTGTTATAGGGCATATGGTAAGCATTCAGCAAAATTATTTTTGCGGAGTTTAACTTTGCAAGTTCAAGAGCATATTCTAAAGCATTATTTGCATCGCTTGAGAAATCTGTCGGAAATAATATGTTTTTCATAAAATAGAATATTTATTCCTAAATATACTGTTCTTTCCCTGAAGTAAAAAACAAAAGTATTAATTTAATACGAGGTAAAAATTGGTTTTTAATTAAATTCTCACACCTATTACAAGAATATCATCTACCTGTTCTAATTTTCCTCGCCAGTTGTTGAAGGTTTCCTCTAGCCTTTGCTTTTGATTTACCATTGGTAAATCTTTAATTTCATATAAAAAGGATTTAAAGCGTTGGCTCATGAATTTTTTTCCTGAATCACCTCCAAATTGATCAGCAAAACCATCTGAAAATAAATAAAGGCTATCTCCTTTTACACCTTTAAAATAATGGTTGTTGTAATTTGTGTTTTCCATATCAGCAACACCTCCAATAGAAAAGCGATCGCCTTTAATCTCTAAAAACTCATTTCCAAAAAAGCAATACAGCGGCCTTAGAGCACCTGCAAAGGTAAGTTCAAGAGTATTTATATCAAAGCTGATAATACTCATGTCCATTCCGTCAATTGACTCTCTGTTCAAAAGGTCTTTATTTAAGGCCTTCAACACTTTTTTATGCAATTCCAAAAGTATTGCTGATGGATCAGTTATACCCATCTCATTCACTATCTGATTCAGAAAACTTGAACCAATCATAGACATAAATGCCCCTGGAACACCATGTCCAGTACAATCCACTGAACTTATAATTATTTTATCATTCCTTTCGGTAAAAAAATAAAAATCACCGCTTACAATGTCTTTGGGTTGAAATAATATAAAGGAATCAGGAAGTGCTTTGTTGATTTTTTTAAGATCAGGCAAAATGGCATCCTGAATGCGTTTGGCATAATTTATACTATCCGTAACTTCTTTGTTTTTTCTTGCAAGTTCCTTGTTTTTATCAGCTAGTTCAACCGTTCGTTCCGATACCTTTTGTTCAAGCTCTTTTTTGGCCTTACTTAAACTTCTTATCCTTAATTTAACAAAACCATATAACAATCCAATTGAACAAAATAGAACAATTCCTTTAAACCAGAGCGTACTCCAAAATGGTGGAACAATTGAAAAGCGGTATGTTTCAGCTTCAATATTCCAGATATTATCATTGTTTGATGCTTTTACCATAAAAGTATAATTACCATGGGGTAAATTTGAATACACAGCTTCTCCTGATTTTGTTATGGGTGACCACTCCTCATCAAAACCCTCCAGTTTGTATTGATAGTTAACCTTTTCAGGACTTGTAAGACTTATTCCTGAAAAACAGAAAGTAATGTGGTTTTGATCGTAATTAAATTTTGAATCAACAGGAAAATGGGCCTCTTTTTGAAATATTTTAATTCCATTTATCCTTGTAAGGGGTTCAATCATGTTGGTTTTATCTTCTGATGGATTGAATTTCACTACTCCCATAATAGTTCCAAACCAGATATTTCCTTGAGAATCGCGGCAAATGGCATTGGCATTTGTTTCCACTCCTGAAAAACCATCAGCCTTACCGTAATGGGTAAACAATGAATTCACAACATCATATTTTTCTATCCCGTTACTTGTTCCTATCCAAATATTACCCGAATTATCTGAAATAAGTGAATAGGGCGATTCGGATTTTAATCCCTCTTTAATGGTAAAGTTTTTAAATACATTCCCATCGAATTTATACAAGCCTCCACCATATGCTCCAAACCAAATATTTCCAGCTTTATCCTCATTCATGCAAAGAATAAATTTATGGTTTATACCACTTTTCTCATTAAAAACCTGAAACTTGTTTCCATCATACATAGTTAGATAACCACCAAGAGCACCAAACCATAAATTCCCTTTGCTATCCTTGAAAATGCGATAAATACTATTTACGCTTAATCCATTTTCTGAATTAAAAACCAAAAATTCAGAAGTAGTGGGATTGTATTTTACTGCTCCTTCTTTTGTTCCAAACCATATGTTTCCTTCATTATCATCGCAAATGGCAAATACTGTGGATGAGGAAGGCAGCTCCATTGAGGAAAAAGCCTGAGGCTTCCCTGTTAAGGTGTCAATTCTATAAACTCCTGCATTCGCAGTACCAATCCAAATAATTCCCTTTTTATCCTCAAACAGAGATAGAACAGCATTGTTTAAAAATTCATCTGAAAAATAATTTTTAATTGAAAAATCATTTGATATTCTATCTGAATTGCCAGTAGTATTCGCAGTGTAATTTATTACTGAAATTCCATGGTTAGTGCCTAACCATAAACTTCCTTTGCTATCCTCGATAACTGACCATATTAAATTGTTTGCAATACCATCAGCAATGTCAAAGGTTTGAAATCTTTCACCCCGGTATTGATTTAAACCCAAATCTGTACCTATCCAAATGTTGTTTTCTCTATCCTGCACTATGCAATTAGCATTGTAATAATTCAGTCCCTGCCTAGTAGTGAAATGCTTTATTTTTCCATCCTTTGAAATTTTTGTAACACCACCTCCTTTTGTTCCAACCCATTTATTAGAATCTTTATCTGTATCAATAAAGGTGATTTTAGGTGAAAGAAGTTCTTCATTGATTTGCCCTTTAAGGGATGGATTTCCATTTGTCAACAATTCATCTGTAGAAACAATTAAAACCCCAATGTCTTCTGTTCCTACCCAAATTTCATTTTCGGATCCCTGTGCAAAAGTTTTTATTTTTGAAACATTTAAACCATTTAATTCATTTAGTGTTAATACAGATGCTTTGGTAATTTCAACTCCTTTTGGAACTATTGTAATTCCTTTATCTGAACCAATCCATAAGTTCTGTTTATTGTCAAATATTAAACATGAAATATTCTCGGATAAAAGGCCATTGGATTTTGAATAAGAAATTGCTTGAAAATCAGACGGATTTATTCTTAGAATTCCTTTGCCTTGCGTCCCAATCCATATAATTCCATTGGCATCCTCCACAATTGCTTTTACGGATTTAAAAGCTGTTTTTTCTTCCATTTCCAGGTTTTTAAACTTGTTGCTTTTTAAATCATAAACAGAAACTCCGCCTCCCCAATGTCCGAACCAAATATTACCTGATTTAGTTTTACATGCCGAAACAACCCAGTCCTCGGCAAGCCCGTCTTTCTTTTTATAGGTGACGAATGACTTTCCGTTAAATTTTGAAACTCCACCCATTGTTCCTACCCATAAATTTCCTTCACCGTCCTGAAGTAATGTCTGTACTTGGGATTGAGTTAATCCCTGTTCAACCCCTAAATGAATAAAACTTGTTGTTTGAGCAGAAATGTTTGCTGCGAACACAAGTAAATAGAAAAAGACACTTTTTGCTAGTCCGGAAAGCAGAATTTTCTTCAAATTTTTCATGTGAAAGAAGGTTTTTAACAAACCATTTTATTGTTTTAATTTTTTTATTTCGTCCTGATATGTTTTAAAATCAATCGATAAATCATTTTTGTAATAACTTTCGCTACCCCAGAAATAAACCACTTTTTTTAAAATTATTTTTTTTTCCCGGGTATGAGAACTGCATACATAATTTGTTTTTAGGAAACCTGATTCGGTAAATTCATTAAATAGTGCCATTGGCTTTTCCTTTTTTCTGATTTCAGATAGAGTAATTACTTTTTGATTTTTTTCAACCACAGCAACTGTTTCAATTAAGGTACTTAGCTGGCTCATTTTTACTGCTTTGTTTTCCTGATATTTTACATGGTATACATGCATTTCTTCAAGTAATGGTGAACTGAAAAATTTTAATTCATCCTCTTTTTTTATGCGCTCAGAAATTGCATTGTTTTCTGTAATTGATTTTAATTTTTGAAATTCTGTTTCATTTAACATTCGCTCATTTTCAGCAGAAGCTTTTAGCAATTCCGATTCATATGAAGCTTTTACCGATTGATTTTTTTTAAATTCAACTTCTCTTTCCTTTTTTTCCTTGGCTATTCTTAAATCTTCATCTTCAGGATTAATATTTTCCTGTTTTAATTTTTCTTTTGGTGCTCCTTTTTGATTTGCAGTATTGTTATTAACACTTGTTTCTATTTGCTTTTGTTGGTCCTCTCTTAATTTGGCTTTTCTTAATTCCTCTTCCAGTCTTTTTTCCTCTTCCACTTTCCTTTCATTTTCTTCCTGTTTTATTCTTGAAAGGTTTTCTTTTTGTGTTCTATCTGCATCCATTTTTGCATCTGCGATTGCCTTTTTCTTTTTTTCGGAATCAGCAATATCTTCATCTTTTTTTGCCGAATCAGAAAGTGGTTTTGCACCTTGATTTTTTAATTTCTGGGCATCATTTATTGCTTTTTCCCATTTTGCTTTTATCGAATTAAAATAGATATGATCGTGATCAAAGCGGTTTTCTTTGGGTATGAATTTTATCGTAGCAAGGGGTTCCTTTAAAAAGGACACATCAACTCCTTCAAACCTTTCTACAATACTTACGGGGAAAGTAAATTCACCACCTATAAATTGATTGGGTTTTTGTGGAGGTAGTTTAGTAGAAATTCCAATTTTAACAGTTACATGATCAGGCTTTGAAACTTCTACTATATATTCACGGTTAATTTCCGTTAAAAGAAAGTTGAATTTTCCATTGGAAGTGGTAATAATGGATTTTTCAAGTTTTCCGTCTTTCAGTAGTTTTACCAGAGCGCCTTCGCATTTTTGCTCATACCTTATAACAGTTCCTTTTATTTCTATTTCCAGTTCAACTTGTGAAAAAACCTGAGTAACGTGTAAAAACAAATAGAGAACCAGTAGGAGAAAAAAACATCTTTTCATTGTCACCTTTAGTATTTCAAGGTTACATCAAATTCTGTTCTTCTATTTAACTTGTGAAGTGAATCAGAACATGAAATTCCTTCGAGACATTTATTTAACAAATTCTTTTCGCCATATCCAATTGTATTAATTCTTTTTGATTGAATACCTTGGGAAGTAATGTATTTTTTAGCTGATTCTGCTCTTTTTTGCGAAAGCCATTGGTTGTATTTTTCACTTCCCCTTGAATCAGTATGTCCTGCTATATTAAGGTAAATCCCTGGATTATCCTGCAATGCCCTTACTGCTTTGTTTAATATATTGGTAGCGTCTGGTAATATTTCATAACTGTCAAAATTGAATTGGATGTATTCAATTTTTACAATTTTGCCTGTTTTATTTTCTTTGAGTTCCTTTATTTTAACCCAAGTATCTTCAATGGAAACAGCCGATAATGAATTGTTTTCATTTAAAAGCAAAGTGAAATTAAATTTACCTTTTTCTGCAGTAGCTGATTTAAGCAGTTTCCCTTTGGTATCCGTTAAGTAAAGGTTATTAAATTTGATTTTAGTATCTTCTCCCTGGTTAATGTTTACTACATAATTGTTATTAGGGGGTAAATTAGTGAATTTGAAATTACCCGAATTATCAGTAGTTGCAGATTGAACAAGCTCTCCCTTTTCATTCATTAAATCTACTGTTACTCCAGCTGCTCCATCTTTAAGGTTTTCATCCTGAAATATTTTACCCTTGATTTCTATCCTCAGTGCAGTGTCAAATTCTTCAACTCTTCCCATTCTTGCAACATCTGAGGGCAATAGCTGGAAATTAAATTTATCATCTGAGTATGTTATGGTTTTAACAATATTCCCATACTGATCAGTTAAATACAGAACCTTGTGTTTGATGGTAGCATCTTTTTGATCCAAATCAATTACATAATTAACGCTTGGATCGAGTTTGGTGAACTTAAATGTACCAGAGGTATTGGTGGTGCTTTCCTGCATTTTTTTACCCTGTTCATTTAATAACATAACTACAAGATCAACTACAGGTGTTTTATTTTCTTTATCTGATATAAACATTCCTTTTAACTCCATTTTGAATGATGTATCATTTTCTTTTAAACCTGATAGAGAAGCAAATTCAGAAGGAAGAATTTTAAAATTAAATTGTCCTTTATCCAAAACGATTTCATCTTGTATGATTTTTCCATCTGAATCAGCAAGGAAAAGACGCTTTGAATTTAACTTGGTGTCCGTTTGACTAATACTTACAATATAATTATGATCAGAAGGGATATTTACAAATTTAAAATTACCAAGAGCATCTGTTTCAGCAGTTTGAACAACTTGTCCATTTTCATTTAGTAAATTAATTTTTGTTCCTGATGAAGGGGTTCCTTTCTCATCCGTAAAAAGCATTCCCTTCATTACCAGTTTATCCTCCTCAAGTATTGTTTTTAATACAAAAGCATCTGAGGGGAGTATCTCAAATGAAAATTTACCATCCTTAAATACAATTTTCCTGATTATATTTCCATAATCATCAGCAATAAATAATTCTTTAAACCTAAGATGAAGATCTTTTTCATCAATATTGATAGTATAGTTATTAATTTCTTTTGTGCTTTCAAATAAAAATCCGCCTTTTATATCGGTTTTTGATTTAAAAAGTACATCTCCATTTAAATTAACTAAACTTAAATTAAGGCCAGGAACAGGGGCTTTGGTTTTTTCATTTGAAAACACTTTACCCTTGAGTAAACTTTTAATTAATAAATCTTTCTCTTCAAGGGTATTTAAAGTAAAAAAATCAGCTGCTAAGAGTTCATATTTGAAATTCCCACTTTTATTAGTATATATTGTTTTAATTGGATTTCCATTTTTATCAGTAATAACCACTTTAGTATTCGGACTTAATTTCGTGTCTGTTTCAGGTAAATAAAATGCAAGATTGTGGTCAGGAGGCAAATTTAAGAATTTGTAATTTCCTTTGTTATCAGTGTATGTGGAATATTTTTCTATTCCATCCATATCAACAAGTATTATTTTTTGATTTAATAAAGGAGTTTTAGGATTTTCTCCTGCAACAATACTTCCTACTAAATTTATGCGGGAATCATCTATTATTTTGTCGCCTAACTTGTAGGGATCAAAGGGTAAATTGTAAAAAGCAAATTCATCCTCCTCATTAACTGTTGTTTTTTTTATTATATTATTGTTTTCATCAGCCAGATATATTTTTTGACCATAATTAAACCTTGTATCCTTTTCCTGAATTTTCACAATAAACTTTTCATCAGGTGGTAAATACCTGAAGTTAAAACTACCATTTCCTTCTGTGGTTGTAGTTTGAATAACAAACCCGTTTTCAGACATTAAAAGCATTTTTACATTCGCTCCCGTATCATCTCCATTTTCTGATAAAAGTAATTTTCCTTCTATTGCATTCCAATGACGGGCATTTCGGAATTGAAAAATATCATCTGCCCCTTTGCCTCCAGGGCGGTTAGAACTAAAATATCCTTCAGATTCATCTGTATTAAACACAATTGAAATATCATCATAAGAAGAATTTAAAGGGGCAGACAAATTCTGAATGTCTTTCCAATTTGTTAATTCTCCCTTTGCCGCAAATATATCCAGCCCTCCAAAGCCTTGATGGCCATTAGAAGAAAAATAAAAATTACCTTTTGTGCTTACATAAGGAAAACATTCGTCCATTTCTGTATTAATAACTGGTCCAAGGTTTCTTGGTTCACTCCAGTTTTCTCCCGAACGTTCACTTACATATAAATCTTTTCCTCCAAATCCTCCAGGCATGTCACTGGAAAAATACAAATATTTTCCATCAGGTGTTAGGGCAGGGTGGCCTACGGAATAATCGTTGCTATTAAATGGAAATTCCTTTATGTTAGTCCATTTGTTTTTAATTAATGTTGCCGTATAGAGTTTAGGCCTGTTTACAGAACCTTTTCCTTTTAGTTCCTTTTCTGTTTTGTTAAAAACAATAAAATCCTGTTCCGTATTAAAACTAACAGGGCCATTTTGATAATCGGAGTTTAATTTAAAGGAAAAGTTCTTTGAACTTGTATATTCCTTGCTTTCTTTTTTAGCATTAAGTTTTGAAATTAATACTGTTGAATAGGGGCTATTACTGTATCCATCAGTAAGATTCTCCACATAATCTTTTTCTCTTTCAGAAACATAAACCAATCCTTGATTATGTATTACAGGAGCATAATCGGAGTATTTACTATTTACTTCACTAACTCTGTGAACTACGAATAATGGCGTTTGGTCTATCAGTTTACTTATGCCCTCTGCAGCCTTTAATAACATAATTCCTTTTTTATCTCCAGGAACAAGATTGTTATATTTTCTAAGGTTTATTACAGCCTCTTCGTAATTGTTGATATTCATTAAAACTTCTCCGTAATGTAAATAATTTACAGGTTTAGGTTCTGTTTTAGAAATTAAAAGAGAATAATAATGTGCAGCTAATTCATATTTTTTAATTAGCCTGTAACTTTCAGCCAGCTTTTCAATTGCTTGTGCTCCATGCTTTTTACCTACAGCTCTTTTATATAAAGGAACTGCTTTGGCATATTGTAGATTATCAAAATAAGAATCAGCCCGTTTTATTTGAGCCCAAGCATTATTTAATAGTACAAATACAAGTAATAAGGTAAAAAACAGTTTAAAATTTTTCATAAATCAGGCCAGGTTAAAAGTACCTGGGACTAATAGATTTAACTTTTCTTAGGTTAAAATCATAACCAATAAACAATTCATGCGAACCTCTTGCAAGGCGACCAATTCTATTGATACCAATATCATAAGAATAACCAAATCTAAAATTCTCGTTTATCCTGAATTGAGTTAAAAGTACTACTGAATTTTTTGGACGAAAAGATACACCAACCCAAACTTTATGATCAATAATTAAATTGACATTAAGATCAGTACTTAATGGTGCGTTTTCAACAGCTTTTATTAAAATTGAAGGCTGAAGCGCAAGCCTGTCATTAATTTCAAAAGTATTGCCAAGGGTATAGAAAAAATGCATTCTTAAATGACTTTCGATTCCCTCCAGTTTTACAGGTGTAATGCGCTGGGCATATCCAATATGATTTGCACTAAGCCCTGTATAAAATTTTTTAGTATTGTAAAACAAACCAAAATCAGCATTAAATACGGTAGTTTGAGTTCTACTGTTGAAATTATATACATCTGCCTGATCTTTATAATCAATTTTATCCCAATGAAAATTGTAAGTTATTCCTCCAGCTCTTAATCCAAAGGCAAGTTTACCAACGCTTAAGGGAATCCTGTATGCGTAGGAAGCGAGGTAACCGACAGAATTTTTTGGTCCTATTGCATCATTAAATACCTGCAGTCCCACACCCACTCTTGTAGTTAATGGTGTGTTAAGGCTAAGGGTTTGTGTATTTGGAGCCCCGGGTATATTAATCCATTGGTTCCGATTAATTGCCAGTGCAGTAAATGCTTCTCTACTTCCTGCATATGCTGGATTAAGTACAAAAGGATTAAACATGTATTGGCTAAACTGGGCATCTTGCTGAGCAAATCCCAATGAAACCACTAATGTTAAACATATGCTACTTAAAAACTTTTTCATTAAATCAGAATCAATTCGTTAATTCAACCCAGCCTTTGTGAACATCATTGCCTAAAGTTACAATATAAAAATAGGTTCCATCTGGTAAAGGCTTCCCGTTTTTATTGTTTCCAATCCATACTGCGGTATTATTATCGTAGCCTTTGGAGGCCCAAACTTTATCGCCCCAACGATTATATATTTCCACTGAATTTTCAGGAAAATTTTCTATTCCATCTATTATCCAGGTATCATTTTCTCCATCTCCATTAGGTGTTATACCAGAATAAATATGAAAAAAACAGGCACTTGTTCTTTCAAGTTCTATTGAAAATTCTATACTACTTGTTTTTCCGTAACTGTCTGTTACTGTAACAGAGTAAATTCCAGTTTCCAATCCGTATATTGAATCCTGCGAACCAACAGCAGGGGTCCAATTGTAAATATAAGGTGCAAACCCTCCATTAACTTTTATTGCAGCATAGCCATCCTTTGCCCCCCTACAACTTTCACCCTTTGAAACAAGGTCCAGTTCCAGGTTCTGAACAATATTAGGTTGATGAAAACCTTGTGTCAAAAAATAATTATTGGATGAAGAGGTAACAATTACTGCTTCTCCGGCAGAGTAGGAGAGACTGCCCCAGGATCCTTCTGAATAACCGCCTGCGCTGCCGATTAGGACAGGGGTTAGCTGTATTTGTTGGGCTTGTAGGCCTTTTAAAAGTGTCAGCAAAAGAAGAGTTGTTAATTTTATTTTATCCATCATTGCTACGATAAATGATTCCACTCTTAATTTCTTACCTTATCTGCAACCAGTTAGTACCATCTGAAATAATTTCAATGCTAGTATTAACTGCAACTGATGTTGAAGTGGCACCTGTACTTAAAAGAACATAACTTGGACTTACCGTTATTGCAACGCCACGCGCAACAAGAATATACCTTCTGTTGGGGCAAGAACTTGCCGCAGGAAGTGTAAAGGTTGATGCTGTTCCACTCAGATAATAGATTGCAGCTGTGTTATCAAGCGTTGTGGCTGTGGTAACTTTTTTAACCGTTGTTCCGAAAGCTCCGTTTATATCTAATGTGCTCTTAGGGGCATTTATTCCTATCCCAACATTAACTGCGTTACTTCCGGTAGCGCCCAAAACCATGCTATTACTAGAGCCTACTGAAGAGCCCCAACCTATTGCAATTGCATTTGTTAATCCTCCGGTACTAACATCAGCAAAATCTCCAATTGCAATGTTTCTCGAACCCGTTGTATTGTTAACTAATGCATTAAAACCAATTGCGGTATTCTGACTACCAGTACTATTATTACTAAGAGACCCTTGTCCGACAGAAGTATTCCTAAAACCTGTAGTATTTAACATTAATGCGGAAATACCCAAAGCTGAATTATAATAACCTGAGGTATTTGCATTTAAGGACTGTATGCCTACAGCAATATTTGAAACTCCTGAAGTATTACTGTATAAAGATTGATACCCAATAGCTATATTTTGTTCTCCATCAATATTATTATAAAGAGATTGAGCACCAATAGAAATATTTCTAATCCCAATAGTATTCTTAAAAAGAGCCTCGTACCCAATTGCTTCATTACTACTACCCGTTGTGTTATTATACAGTGAGAAACTTCCTAAAGACAGATTTTTATTGCCATTACTATTACTTGTTGGCTGATTAAAATAAAGAGCCTTATAACCGATTGCCACATTATCAGTAGCCCAGGTTACATTGCCATTTGCGAATGACTGAGTGAATAAAGCATCTCTTCCAATGGCAATATTTTGGGAGGCATAAGTACTACTATTTAAAGCACTGCTTCCAACAGCTACGTTATCATAAGCATTGTTTAATCTCAAGGCGTTTACACCAAAAGCAGTATTTGAACTTCCTGCAATATTATCACGGAGAGCATTTAAACCATAGGCGGTATTATTGATACCGGTATTGGAATTCCCGCTTAATAAACCAAAAAAAGTATTCCCGTTTACATCAATTCTTCCAGCCTTTTGGTTATTCATTTTGAAATTTAACGGAACATTATCCGTGGTACCTATAAAGTTAGTTCCATCAACAGTGCCTGCATTTCCTGTCAAATTCCACCCTGAACCTCCGCCTCCAGCAGACTGCCATGTAGCGTTACCAGAAGCATCTGAAGTCAGAACATATCCTAGGGCAGCTCCAGTCGTTACCTGAAGGCTATTTGTTTTTGTTTTCCCGTTTACATCTAGTTTGGCTGTGGGTGCAGTGGTATTAATACCTACATTTACGGCATCTGCTCCGGTTCCTCCTAAGACTATAGAATTATCTGCATCTACTTTTGCATTATACCCGATTGCGGTAGCATTAGTTCTCTGAGTGCCGGAAAGATCCGCATAAGTACCAATAAAAGTGTTTTTTGTTCCTGAGGTATTGTTCTGTCCTGCACTGTAGCCCATAGCAGTGTTATAAAAGCCAATTGTATTTCCAAAGAGAGCTCCCAATCCGTTTGCTGTATTTTCGTAACCTGTGGTATTGGAATAAAGTGCCTGTGCTCCATGAGCAGCATTGTTATACCCTGTAGTATTAGAACCGATTGAGCCGGAGCCTGTAGCTGTATTATATGTTCCGGAAGTGTTTAAATTAAGAGCATTATAACCTGTAGCTGTATTATCAGTTCCGATAGTATTATATTGAAGAGACCATGTTCCGGTTGCTGTATTGCCAAAACCTGAAGAATTAGATAATAATGATTGATATCCTATCGCAGTGTTGGTGTTTCCTGTATTTGAAGAAGGTGTGTTCGAGCCTTTAAGTGCCTCATATCCAACAGCTACATTATAATTAGTAAATGCTGTTAAAGTATTATTAGCGTTTGCCATGGAAAAAGCGCCTATTGCAACAGCATTAGAACCTGCAACATTATTGTAAAGCGCATTTCTACCCATTGCAACATTCTGATCACCGATAGTATTATTATAAAGCACATCCCTTCCAAAAGCCGAGTTGTTATTACCCGAATTTGTAGAAAAAAGGGCTTGATGCCCCGTAGCTACGTTCCCTAAGCCCGTAGTATTATTAAATAAAGCCCAGGTCCCGAATCCTGAGTTATATCCCCCAGTAGTATTTTTATTAAGAGCATTAGAGCCAATAGCTGTATTAAAATTACCTGACGTATTGGAAAATAAAGCCTGTGTTCCGTGAGCTGTGTTTTGAGTTCCTGTATTGGAAAATGCTGCCTGATAACCTAAAAAGGTATTGCCATTTGAACTTTCTATTCTTCCAGCCCTAACATTGTTTACCCTCATTTCCAAAGGAACATTCGTAGTGGTACCAATAAAATTTGTTCCATCAACTGTTCCTGCATTTCCTAATAAACTCCATACATTTGCAGCTGAAGCGACAGCCCATGTAGGCGGTATTCCGGGGCCGGCAGAGGTGAGTACCTGTCCGGAAGCTCCTGGTAAGTTATTAGGCATTAACGCACCCGAAAATTTAATATTTCCTGAAACATCAATTCTTTCCAGAGGAATAGCTGTACCAATCCCTAAACGATTGTTTGCATTATCCCAGAAAAAGTTTGCGTTGTTTTGAGTTAAAGAAGTACCGTTGCTGAAAATAACAGACCCCAAATTATATGGTGTGGCATTATTGGTTCCGCCATTGCCAATAGGCACAATACCAGATAATGAAATGCTGGGATTTGTGCCTCCTGTAGATGATAATGGAGCGGTAGCGGTAACATTTGTTACACTTGCCGGAGGTATCGTCCAGGAAAGTGTCCCGGTACCATTATTAGTAAGATAACTAGAGGCTGGACCTTGAGTAGTTGGAAATGAAGTAACAATATTATTTATCTTTACAATATTCCCGGTAGAATTTACCTGAAACTGGCTGCTTGTCCCGACCGAAAGAGGAGATAAAGGATTAGTAGTACCAATGCCAACATTACCAGCATTGCTTATACGCATGCGCTCCAATGAAGTTGAAGAAGCATCGGGAGTTGTCCAAAAGGTAAGTGCAGTAGGAATATCGGCAGACCCGGAACTTGCAAGATCTCTTAAAGCAAGAATCTCGGCTTGGTTAATTGCACTGCCGGATGCTGAAAATGTTAACGACCCTAAGCTCATCCCGGAAGTTCCCACTGCAGCATTTTTCTGAATATTTAGCATGGATGATTGGTAGGTTGAACCGCTTACAATAACCCCGGGGCTTGTAGAAGAACTTGTATTAAAAACGTGCTGGGATGCCGTATGTGCCGATGTGTTTGCCGTGTGATTTAAGCGGATGCTTGCCCCTGTACCACCTTTTAAAAGGAAATCGTTATCAGTTGTTCCTGCATAATTAATTCCCGGGAAAGTTCCGGAGTTACCAGTTAAACTCCAGCCTGTAGAACCTCCAAAAGTTGAAGGGTCAACCCAGGTATTTATTCCACCTCCATTGGATTTTAAAACATACCCGTTTATCCCCGGATCACCTCCAGGCATTAAGGCACCCGTGTAACGGATACTTCCATTTACATCAAGCCTTTCTCCGGGGCTGTTGGTGCCTATTCCCACATTTCCAGAGGCATCAATTCGCATTCTGTCATTCATTCCACTGGTCTGAAAAACAATTCCATTAGTTCCACCACTGGAACGGATTCTGAATTCACCGCCACTAGTACCGCTTCCCTCCAAATCGACAAAAGAATTACCAAAATTGCTACTTAATTTTAACACATTATTCGTATTTATAGCTGTACTTGAGGAAAAAACTTCAAGAGCAAAATTGTTACTCGGAGTAGTACCTATTCCAATATCTCCATTTGTGGCAATTCTCATTCTCTCCAGTGAATTAGTTGTAAACTTAATTGGTCGAGCGTTATTTGTACCAAAAAAATCAGTAGCAGTAATTGAATTCCCACCTAAAGACCAACCTGTGGAAGAGGGATTATTTCCTAAACCACTTGTCATTTGAAAAGCATTAGCACTTTGATCAAAAATTAAAGTAACAAATTGCTCTAATATAATATCACCTGAAACCAAAGGCTGATTTCCATGCTTGTATATATTAATTGGCCCCAAGCCATTTACATTTAACGAAGCTGCACCTGTAACTGTATGATTGGCTTTAAATGTAACTGTAATTCCAGGAGTATATGAAGTGAAATTTGAAGGATAATCATTTAAAGTGAATGCATTACCAGTACCAGTGGATATAACCTGCCACTGTGCGTTAGCCTTAAATGTCAAGGTAGACAATAGTAAAATCAGAAGGAAACTAAAGCATTTCATCTTTCTATTTTTTTTAAAAGCTTTCATTTAATTTATTTAAGTATTACCCTTCCAAATGCACCGGATCCCACAGCATCTAGCCATAATCCGATGGAAGAGCCTGCTCCAGGTGTGGAAACACTACCTGCCCCTCCGGGAGTTGTTGAAGTAATTACATGTTGCCCCCTAACAGAACCATTAGGGCCTGCTTTAACTTCCACGACTCCTGAAATAGCTACACGACATTCCTGGCCGGCACCACAATTTTCATACATTACTCCAACAACTGAAGTATGTCCATTAATATTGGTTGAGGATATTCCAGTGGTTGGATGAATAATAACGATATCTCCTTTAGCTAGAGCTGCGGTATTATTGACCAATACAACAGTAATTGCATCGCTTGTTGCAGCTGTTCCAGCACCAAGCCCAATATCACCTGCTACCTGTAGTTTACTTGTAGGTACTGAAACCCCAATTCCAATGTTCCCATTATGAGTGATTATCATTCTATTTGTGCTGCTTATGGCATCATTTTCAGTAGTAGTGAAAATTAATTCAGTACCCATTCCTATGGTTGACCAATTTTGACTGGTTCTTGCAGACATACCTGCATTTGGACCATTAGGACCCCATGTTAATCCATTATAACCACTAAGGCCATAAATTCCTAATGTAAATCCTGAAGGAGGAGCTGATGGAGAACTTAGAACATTATCTGATCTGAAAATCAAGAAACCTGGTTCTGATATGGATGAGCCCATCAGCACAGTGCGGGGCTCAGTATCACTTGCAATGTGAAGAACAGTTCCAGGAGCATTTGTTCCGATACCAACACGGCCCGTAGAAGTAACCCTCATTCTTTCTAAAGAGAATGTTTTTATAGCAAAATCCTGTTCATTTGTGGTTCCGATAAAACTATTTGGATCAGTAATGTTATTTCCAAACAATTCCCATGCGTTTGATCCACCACCACCTGTATCCCAAGCAGTTCCATCCCAATGCACAAAGTTTTTAAGATCCAAATCATAAACAAGTAAACCTGCTTCTGAATTATTAAGTCCTGAAATTGCAGTTCTTTGAGCCGTACTTAATCTTGGTATTAATATACCTCTAACAGTATCTTGAATATGTAATTTTGCGAAAGGGTTTGGAGGATTTTCACCAATGGAAACATTTCCATTACCATTTATTATCATTCTCGTTTTCTTTTGAACACTGCCAATATTTGTAGTATAAAAATGCAGCCTGGCACCATTTCCAGTAGAAAATGATTCTGTAGAAAAAGCAGAAATTCCTGCAGCTGGTCCAGAATTCATTATTCCTATACCATCATGCCCACCAAACCCAAATTCACCTAATTTGAAATTAGCAGGAGTAGCTGACATTCCATCTATAATTCCTCCTGACCTTGCAACATAAAAACCTCCCTCTTGAACAGCAGAGTTTAGTAAAAGGTAGGGCATGCTATCATTAGTAATTTGCAGGGCAGACATAGGATTTTTTATTCCCATTCCAATTAATCCGTCTTTTTTAATAGTCATTCGAAGATTGTTTACAGTCCTAAATTCTAAATCTACGCTGTCAATAGTTCCAATGAAATCCACGCCCTCAACTGTACCAGTATTTCCTAACAGTGCCCAAGCATTTGCAGCTCCGTCAGCTCCATTGCAGATATAACTTGTAGATGTAACCTCACTAAAATCAAGAAACCCATCATTATTTAAATCAGTTCCTGTTTCCATTAGTTGTCCTCCATTAATACAATTTACTCCTGCGGGCTCAAAAGTTAGATTTGTTAAGGAATTTAATCCGGTTGCTCCAGTGGCTCCGTCTATTCCATTATTTCCAGTTGCGCCAGTTGCTCCATCAAGTCCATTATTTCCTGTTGCTCCCGTGGCACCGTCTATTCCATTGTTTCCCGTTGCTCCAGTTGCTCCATCTATTCCATTATTTCCTGTTGCACCTGTGGCACCGTCTAGTCCATTGTTTCCTGTTGCGCCTGTGGCACCGTCTAGTCCATTGTTTCCTGTTGCTCCCGTTGCTCCATCTATTCCATCTACTCCATTTGTTCCGTCAAGGCCTGTGGCTCCTGTTGCGCCATCTATTCCATCTACTCCATTTGTTCCGTCAAGACCTGTAGCTCCGGTTGCTCCGTCTATTCCATCTACTCCGTTTGTTCCGTCAAGACCTGTGGCTCCGGTTGCGCCATCTACTCCATTTGTTCCGTCAAGGCCTGTGGCTCCGGTTGCTCCGTCTATTCCATCAATTCCGTTTGTTCCGGCAAGTCCTGTGGCTCCTGTTGCTCCGTCTATTCCATCTGTTCCGTTTGTTCCGTCAAGACCTGTGGCTCCGGTTGCTCCGTCTATTCCATCTGTTCCGTTTGTTCCGTCAAGGCCTGTGGCTCCGGTTGCTCCGTCTATTCCATCTGTTCCGTTTGTTCCGTCAAGGCCTGTTGCTCCCGTAGATCCATCTAAACCATTTGTTCCATCAAGACCAGTTGCACCTGTGGCTCCATCTAAACCATTGTTTCCCGTTGCACCGTCTAGTCCATTGTTTCCAGTTGCTCCCGTTGCTCCATCAAGTCCATTGTTTCCAGTTGCGCCAGTTGCTCCGTCTAGACCATTGTTTCCCGTTGCTCCCGTTGCTCCATCAAGTCCATTATTTCCTGTTGCGCCTGTGGCACCGTCTATTCCATTGTTTCCCGTTGCTCCCGCTGCTCCATCTATTCCATTATTTCCTGTTGCGCCAGTTGCTCCGTCTACTCCATTGTTTCCTGTTGCTCCAGTTGCACCGTCTACTCCATTGTTTCCTGTTGCGCCCGTTGATCCGTCAAGTCCATTTGTTCCGGTTGCTCCCGTGGCACCGTCTATTCCATTGTTTCCTGTTGCTCCCGTTGCTCCATCAAGTCCATTATTTCCTGTTGCGCCTGTGGCACCATCTATTCCATTGTTTCCTGTTGCTCCCGTTGCTCCGTCTATTCCATTGTTTCCTGTTGCGCCCGTTGCACCATCAAGTCCATTGTTTCCAGTTGCACCCGTTGCTCCGTCTAGACCATTGTTTCCTGTTGCGCCTGTGGCACCGTCTATTCCATTGTTTCCTGATGCACCGGTTGCACCGTCTATTCCATTGTTTCCGTTTGTTCCATTAAGACCTGTTGCACCCGTAGCTCCAGCTACCCCACTTTGTGCAGTACCGGCATGAAAAGCATATGGAACAGCCTGGAATTGGGTTATACCCATACTGATGTAATTGGTTCCCCCAAGAGGATCAATGGAAACCTCAAGAAAATGAGAATTTGAAGCCCAAGCAATGGATTGTATATTTCCTATAGTACTTGTTCCATTGCCAATTACTATATTAAATAAACCAAACTGATTTGTTATTATCTGATGGGATTCAAGGTAGGCAACGTTTGTGGGAGGGTTGCCTGTTAATACTTTTATCTGAACTCCAATACTTGCGTTTGCAAGTGCAACTCCGTTTGCATCCCTGGCGATTGCCTGATAATTGATACCTTGTACAGGTACTGTTTGAGCAATTGCTGAAAAGTAAAAAGAAAAGGCAATTATAACAAAAGAGAAAACTAATCTGTAAAATTTTATCATATAACTTCAGTAAAATGCAATTTGGCGAAATTAAAATTTTATTTGCTAAAATCCTACAAAAATTGCAATGAAGTTATTTTTAAATTCGTACTCCAATTATAAGAATATCATCAACTTGCTCCTCATTTCCTCTCCATTCTTCGATTATATTATCAAGATAATTTTTTTGCTCTTTTGTATTTAAATGTTGGATATCAAGCAAGGTTTGTCTGAATTGTTTTGCCATGAATTTTTTTCCCTTACTGCCCCCAAATTGATCTACGTAACCATCGGAAAAAATGTAAACAGTATCGCCCTTTTCAAGGTTAAATTTATGATTGGTATAATATTTTTGATTTTCTCCCACAAACATTCCAATTGGGAACTTATCGGCCTTTATTTCAATTAGTTCATTTTTACGAATAATATAAAGAGGATTATATGCACCTGCATACTCGATTTCATTTTTTTCAAAGTCGATGGAGCAAAGGGCAATATCCATTCCGTCTTTTGTTGTGTTTTCATCAAGTCCTTGATGAAGTGTTTCACTAACACCGTTATTAAGATAGTTTAATATTGTTGCAGGTTCTAATTCATTAAGTTTATTAACTATATGTTTAAGTATATTATATCCAACTATAGACATAAAAGCACCAGGAACTCCGTGTCCTGTACAATCTACAGCAGAGAAAAATACTTTGTTTTCCTTTTTCTCAAGCCAATAAAAATCACCACTAACAATATCCTTCGGCTTGAAAAGAATAAAGGAATCGGGTAGATGTTTTTTTACAATTGAATCTGGAGGCAATATAGCCTCTTGAATTCTCTTTGCATATTTAATACTATCTGTTACTTGGTTATATAGAAATTCTAATTTTTCTCGCTGAACTTCAATCTCCTCCTTTTGCCTTACAACCTCCGCAGTTCTTTCCTCGACTTTTCTTTCTAATGACCGTTCATTTTCCCGAAGATCATCACGCATTTTAATTAATGCAAAACCTAGATTATCCTGATCACTTAATGGTTGATATTCATAATCAAAATTTCCAGCACCAACTTCATTGGCAAACACCCTAGTTCTAATTACACTCTCTATTAATTGATTTAATGCAACAGACATTTCACCAATTTCATCATTTCTAAATGAAATCTTTTGCTCTGTTACAGTTCCCTTACTCATTAGAAGAAGTATTTTTTTCAAATGATTGACGGGCTTTACAATCGAATTCACTGTTAATGTAGCAATAAGCACTCCTCCTAAAAGGAGTATCATTCCTAGACTTTTAACAATTAATAATAATAAATCAAAGGATTTAAGCATTTGATCACTAACTCTAGTTGATCTTTCATGATGGGTAATTATTAGATCGGAAAGATTCTCAAGAATTATTTTTGTTTTTGTATCAATTTCTCCATCTTCATCTACAGTTGGACGAAAAAAGAAAACAATTGTTGGGTCATCATAACTGGAAAAGGAATTCAAATTTGTCATGATTTCCTTATGCTCTTTGAACAGCAATTCAATTAAGCTAAAAATACTTGAAATTGTATTTTGTTCATCAAGACTCCAGTTTAAGGAAAGTTCATTAATTTTTCTTTTAAGTTCAGGATAATCTTCATTTATTAACTTGCGAAGTTTTTCTTTATCAAAATTATCGTCACTAGATTGAATAAAGGCCCAGTTTGTAATATACATTTTTGACCTAACGATCATTAAATTGAGTTCTTCCAGGGCGCCAACAGAGGGTGAAATTACATTTGTAATTTCATCATTGATTTCTTTACTTTTGTTAATTGTATTTTGTGTAAAAAAAAAGGCTGTTATTGTTAATAAAATAAGAGTTCCAAACCCAAATCCTATTTTTCTGCCTATTGTAAACCTAAATTTCATATAAAACTATCCTCTTAATATTTAATCTAGTTTTTCTAACCTAGCTTTAATCTCATTTGATTTTTCAATTTCATGCAGACTAAAATAAATTCCTTCCAATCCTTTTAAAGTCTCCTTTTTTTGCGGATCCAATTTGTAAGCTTTTTCCATAAAAGGCAATGATTGTTTAAAAATGCTTACTGTTGATTCCTGTACTTCCATGAATTCAAAAATATCCATGTCAAAATCAAGTTCATTGATAATATTTACAGCTTTATTATAATAAAGAATTCCTAAATTATAATTTGCACTGATGTTTTCAGGATCAATTTGCAAAACATTAGCATACAAATCTTCAACCTTTTTAAAATATGCAATATTTGCAACTCTTTCTGAATCATAAATACTGGTAAAAACAGAAGCCAAAGCTAGTTTAAATTCAATTTCCATTGATTTTAAAGATTGATGTTGACCAAGCATATTTTGTATTTCCTTGAAACTTTCAAAGTTTTTTATTGCTATTTGATAATCTTTTGGATTAAGAGTTAAAACAACATCATTGAAAAAAGTTGTTGCCAGATATTTCAAATTTTGTTCATTATCTTCTTTGTGCTCATTTGCTTTGTCAAGAGAAATTGATTTTTTAAATGATTCCAAAGACTCTAATCGTAAATTTGAAATTGGGTTTGATTTCTGTGAGGCTTTATAAATTTCCTTATAAATGAAGCCATGTACATACCAAGTATATGGATCCAAGGAAGAAATTTCATCATTAGCTGCATCATCAATAGCTAATTTTGCCTCTGAATAATTTTCATTTTGAAAATGAGTCAGGGCAATTGCAACCTTATTACTTTGTGCATAAGCACTAAGATTAATTGCAAGTAGCACAAATAGTATGAATTTAAATTTATTCATTCCAATTAATATACATTTACAGCAAGTGTTGATAAACTTGTACTGACTTTTAAATCATATTTTTCGGCATTTCCCTTGTTTAATTCAAATGCCTGTTTATTATCCTGAACAATAAAATTGATAGCTGAACCTTGCCTTGCCAAACCAGCCTTTTCAGTTATTAGCAAGGTGCTCCCATTTTTTACTTTATTTAATATTTCCTGAAAATCAGAAGTATGATCGGGAGATACAATTAACATGTGGCACTTTTCAATAGAGGATGCTGATTGAAACTTTTTTATTTCGATAGCTTGATTTCCTGCTCTTCGGGTAGATGCAAGATTATTTAATTCAGAAGACAAATTAGAATTTCCAATTACACCGATTACAAAATTTCCTTCTTTATAATTTAATGGCCATTCAATATTTTTTGTAAAACCATAGATAAACATGGTTTTCATTTTGGCATTTGTATTTACCGTTTGATTATTTAGATTATTGCCAAAAGAAGAGAGAAGAGCAGCCAAAATGGTTACACATATTACCCGTAAAGTATATGTTTTTATTGTTCTCACGTATTAAAAAAATTCAATTCTAATAGTACAGTTAATTTGGCAAGACTCAAATGTATAAAATTTAATTAAAAAAAAAAATTCAAAAGACTGTTATTTCAAAAAAAATAGCAGAATTTAAAAGTTGTATTTTTCAATTGCAAGAATGATTTGTACTGTATTAGGTAAAGAAAAAAAAGAAAATTTAATACAAAAAAAGAGGATGAAAAAACAAAGCGATACAATTTTGTACCGCCTTGTTTTGTGGGCCCACCTGGGCTCGAACCAGGGACCCTCAGATTATGAGTCTGATGCTCTAACCAGCTGAGCTATAGGCCCGGATAAATCTTGTTTAATACAAGATTTGCTCTTTTTTATAGTTTATTATAAAACGGATTGCAAAAGTATATATTTGCATCATATAAAACAATAACATTTTAAAATATGTTGAAAATTGATTCTAACAAATACAAAAACATAATTTTTGATTTAGGGGGTGTTATCTTAAACATAGATTATACCCTAACTGTTAATGCTTTCATTGAACTAGGAATAAATAATTTTGAAGGATTGTATTCAAAGGCAAATCAAAACCCGGTATTTGACAATTATGAAACCGGGAAAATTAATTCAAATGAATTTATAAAGGAAATTTCAAAACAATCCAAAACACCTCTTGATTCCATATCAATAACAAATGCCTGGAACTCCATGTTGCTTGACTTGCCGAGTGAGCGGCTTGATCTTCTAGAAAAAATAAAAAGCAAGTACAGGATTTTTTTATTAAGCAATACTAATGAGATTCATTGGATATCCTACTCTTCCTATTTAAAAAAGACATATGGATTTGAAGATCTTTCCAATTACTTTGAAAAGCAATATTTGTCTTTTAAAATAGGGATGAGAAAACCAAATAAAGAAATATTTGACTTTGTATTAAAAGAGAATGCCTTAAATGCTGAAGAAACCGTTTTTATCGATGACTCTATTCAACATGTTCAAGGAGCATTAGAAAGAGGTATTATGGGAATACATTTAACCGCAGGACAAACTATACTTGATCTGTTTAACCATTAACTGTTTTTATTTCCTGACAAAGTTCTATAAGAACCCCATTTGTGCTTTTAGGATGAAGAAAGGCGATTAGTTTATTGTCAGCCCCTTTTTTGGGAATTTCATTTAGGATAACAAAACCTTCTTTTTTTAACCGATTTATTTCATACAGGATATCTACTACCTCAAAAGCAATATGGTGAATTCCTTCGCCATTATTTTCAATGAATTTTGTTATTGGGTTTTGAGTACCTATACCTTCTAACAATTCTATTTTTGATTCGCCAGTAATGAAAAATGAAGTGCGAACACCTTCAGTTTCCACAATTTCAGTTTTGTAAGGCGCTTTTCCAAATAATATAGAAAATAAATGATTAGAATCTTCCAAATTTTTAACAGCAATACCTATATGTTCAATTTTTAACATAATATTAAATTTAAAAGGCACGGAGAATAATTATCTCCGTGCCTTTATTTCATATGTATATAATTTGTTTTTTAAAGGTCATATAGTATAGCCATGTTATATTCATTAGCGTTTGTGAACGGTTCGTGCATGGCTATTTCATATGTATATAATTTGTTTTTTAA
>JACCXN010000100.1 GCA_013696965.1 Bacteroidota bacterium
GTAACAGATGCAATGGGCTGTGTTTTTTCAGATACGGTAAGCATTAATGAAACAAACCCTGTCAAGGCCGGCTACCTTACACAAAAATTTAAAGACGATTTGCTTAAAATTGGTTTTATAAACAACAGTAAAAATGCCACACATTACATTTGGGTGTTTCCAAACGGGGATACCCTTTATTCAGAAAACCTTAGCCAGCTTTTTGATTCGGGGGGAACTTATGAGGTCATGCTAATTGCCTACAACAATTATCCCCATTGTGCAGATACTGTAATGCATACCATAACCATTGCTTCAACCCTAGTGGTGCTTGCCCCCAATGTGTTCACCCCCAATGGAGATGGTAAAAACGATACTTTCACCCTGGTTGTAAAAGGGACAAAAACATTCAAGGTAAGTATTGTCAACCGCTGGGGCACACAAATTCACACTTGGGAAAAAGGAAACGATATGCACTGGGATGGAAATACAGTTACAGGCCAGGAATGCAGCCAGGGGGTTTATTATTATACCATCACCGGAGTCTTGGAAAATGGAGAAGCCTTTCAAAAACAAGGTTCCCTGCATTTAATGAGATGATGTTAGGGGAAAATTTCTTTTTTTTTTCTAAAAAAAAACAAGCTGTTATTGAATCAAAAGGGAGGAACCTTTAGCAAATAATTCATGAAACAAACTTGCAATCAGAAAAGATTCCTCATTAAGCTTTGCTTCATTTGGAATAATAACATTGGATCTCGTGCAAATAGTTCATACAAAGAACACTGGACTCAGGAAAGGGATTCCTCATTGCGCTTCGCTACAATCGGAATGACAGCATTGGGTGGTCAAGGAAGGGAAAGAAGGGGCGGCAAAGCCGCCCCTTCTTTCCCTTATCGTAAAAAAAACAAGCTGTCATTCCGACCAAAGGGAGGAATATCTTGCAAACAGCACAGGCAGAAAACCGATTGGCATTTAGGGAAGGAAAATGTATTTTTAGACTGGGAATTCATTTAAAAACGTCTAAAACATAAAGTAAGATTCCCAGAATCAAGAGTCCTACAAAAACAGCAGAAGAAATTTTCATCCAACTATAAGGCCTTTCGCCTTGCACTTGTCCGGTACGGCCATTTATAAGAAAACGATAAACTTTATTTTTATACTTAAAAGCACTTATCCAAATTGGTAAAAGAATGTGTTTGAATTTTATGTCTTTGTAGGTGGTATTGCAGGTGTAAATTCTTTGTTGATCTCCTCCGATTTGACTTTTTATGGCTTGTTCAATTTCATCGTGCATGATTGTTTTGGCAGTACCCAGGCCTTCTTTAACATCCACCTGGTAAGTCTCGGTGCGGAAACCGCTGAGATATTTTTCATTAAAAACAGCCAGATTTTCTGTATCCCAAGGACAAAGTTTATTGGCTTTGCTTTTTGGTAATGAGTGACTGGCAATTACAAGAATATCATCAAAAGCGCGTGAATGGTTGCCAGAAACAGAAGTCCACCTGGTTTTTTTTACGCTCCTTGTTTTTGTAACCGATTTACCATTTTCTGTTGAAGTGTAGGATTCATTTACATTATAATCATCGCCTCTTTGCCCGGTATAATCACTTGTTGTATCCGCATCATAAGTCCAGTAAGGAGTATAAATTCCATTTAATTTATCGGTTTTGTTTGAAAACCTCCTAAGGTCACTTGGTGCCCACCACAATCCCTTTACCCATTTTGAATAGGACTCAACTGCTTTTTTATTATCTATAAAAAAGGGAAGGATATATTGAGGTTTATGAACAGAACAAGTAGTACCATTAGAAATTATCAGGCTGGTATCACAAAAAGGACAATTATCAGAGCTAATGTTTGGCTTTAGTGTTGTAAAGGCCCCACATGAGGTGCAGCTTACGGATGAAATAATTTCTTTTTCATCTTTTTCTAAACCTTCTTGAATGAATTTTTCAAAATCCAATTCCTCTATAACAAAGGGTTCTGCCGAACCTTCAATTTCATTTTCTGCTCCACAATGTCCACAGGCAAGATGATGAGTACCTGGCTTAAACTTTAATAAAGAACCACATCCCGTACAAGAATGTTGAAATGTTACTTCCCGAGTTGTTTCAGATGTATCAAGAGTTTCAGCCATGGAATAAAGTTTTTCCAAAAAATAATTTTTAAGATGGAATAGGAGGAGGGGATTGTTGGAAAAGATCTTTAATTTCAGGAACCGTTGAGGCAGCAATCCATTCCGCCATTCCTTGTTTCCACACCAAAGTTTCCTGTTTTAGGGTTCCTTGCTGAATCATTTGCTTTATAGCAGGGGCATCAAATGGTCCGGTTTGTTGACCGTTTGTTGCCATAAAATATTGAACAGCAGCTGGAATAGGAGGAGGGCCTCCTAAATTTGTTTGTCCTTGCTGAGGCTGGTTCATCATATTTCCCATTTGGTTTGCCATAGCAAATCCCATTCCCATACCAACACCTGCACCAGCCATTCCCCCGGGGTTTTCGGCTGCTTTTTCCATAGATTGTGCTGCCTGAAATTGTGAAAAAGAATTTAAATTTCCTAAAATTCCCATTGAGCTTCTTTTGTCCAGCATAGCTTCCACTTCTGAAGGAAGGGAAATATTTTCAACCAAAAATTTCGAGACTTCTAATCCAAGTTCATTAAATTCAGGATTTATTTTTTCTTTTACAAATGTTGAAAGTTCATTGTAATTGGCTGCCAGATCAAGTGCAGGTATTTTACTTTCTGCTACTGCATCTGTAAATCTTGTGATAATTAAATTTCTTAATTGTTCTGTTATTCCATCCGTGGTAAAACTTTGATTTGTTCCTGCAACTTCGGTAATGAATTTTGCTGGATCCTGAACCCTTAAAGAATAAGTACCAAATCCCCTTAATCGGATTGGTCCAAACTCAGCATCCCTTAACATTACAGGGTTTTTTGTTCCCCATTTCTGATCCGTGAAATTACGCATGCTCACAAAATAAACCTCTGCCTTAAAAGGACTCCTAAAACCATACTTCCAACCTTTTAAGGTAGACAATACAGGCATATTCTGGGTTTCAAGGGTATAAAGTCCGGGAAGAAAAACATCAGCAAGTTTTCCTTCATTCACAAATACTGCGGCTTGGGATTCCCTAACCGTAAGTTTTGCTCCCATTTTTATTTCATTTCCATGCCTTTCAAATCGATATACTAATGTGTCGCTGGTATTATCAGTCCATTCGACAATATCAATTAATTCATTTTTTATTTTTTTCCAGATTGACATATTTATGCAGTATTAAGTATTTTATATATGGATGAAATTCAAAAATAATAAAAATGACTTTAAAATCAACAATATGGTTTGTAAAAATTCTGTTTAATTTCGAGCATTATTAAAAATAAAACCTAATGCAAAACAATAAAGCCGCATTATTCTGGAGTGGAGGAAAAGATTCTGCTTTTGCACTTTGGCAAATAAAAAAAGAGAATAAACTTGATGTAAAATATTTGGTTACTACCATCAACCGCAATTTTAAAAGAGTTTCTATGCATGGTTTGTCAGAGGAGGTTCTTGAAAGACAGGCTGCACAAACCGAAATTCCGTTAATAAAAATGTATGTTGAAGGAGCAAGCAATAAGAATTATGAGGCAAGTTTAACGCAGGTTTTTGAAAACCTTAAAAAAGAAGGAATCAATAAAGTCATTTTTGGAGATATTTTTCTTGAAGATTTACGCAAGTACCGTGATGATTTGTTACATAAGTTCAAAGTTCAAGGCATTTACCCTCTTTGGAAACAGAATACATCCGAAATTTTCAACCAATTGAAAAGTGATGGCTTTAAAACCCTTGTTTGCTGTGTTAATGCCACTGTTCTTGATGAAAATTTTGTTGGTAAGGAGCTTACTGCTGATTTGATTTCCACAATGCCACAAAATGTGGATATATGCGGAGAAAATGGTGAATTCCATACATTTTGTTTTGAAGGCCCTGTTTTTTCTAAACCTATACAATACAGTCTTGGTGAAAAAGTATTTAAGCCACTGGAAATAAAACAAACAGGTAAAAAAGCAATAAAGCCAGGGTTTTGGTTTATTGATATTATTTAATTCCAGTATTTTTAAAAAAAAATTAAACATTTTCTTAAACAATGATCCCAAAAAAAGCCCTTTTACTTTGCAGCAAAAGGGCTTTTATAAAAATGGATTTCATTTTAATAACCAAATATTTCTTCTAGCGTAAGAAATTTCACCTTACCATACTTTTCAAGCGTCTTCATATCCAATTTGTCTTTATTGCCAAGAACCAGCAAAGTATATTTTTTGTTTTTAATTTGTTCTTTCTGGAAATTTTCAACATCATTCAAAGTCATCGTTAAGGTTTTAGTGTAGATGTCTTTTCTTATGTCATAATCAATCCCTAGCTTTTTAGCGCTTTCATACTGAAAAAGGATTTTGCTTTTTGTAATTCTTTCAGTATTTATTTTCTGAATTACAGCATTTTTACCGGCTTCAATTTTTTTCTCCTGTCTTGGCATATTATTTAAAAGATCAAACATCCCATCAAGAGCCTCAGGAAGCTTATCAACCTGTGTTCCTATATAAGCGCTAAGATAATGGGGCTTATTCATTCTATTAGGTGCATCATAAGAGGAAAATACAGAATATGCCAGGGCTCTTGATTCTCTCATTTCCTGAAAAAGGATTGAAGACATACCCTTTCCAAAATATTCATTGTAAAGAGTTAATACTGGAGTTAAATCTTTATTGTAATTAATCCCCTTGCTTATTACCAAAATTTCAGCCTGAGTCATATCATAATCAACTACATAAACCAGGTTTTCTTTATTTTCAAGTCTTGTAAAATTAGTTTGGGCTGGTATAGGTTTAAGGTTAGCAGGTGTTTTATGCAATTGTGTAATTGACTTTTTCAGGGCTTCAGTTTCAGAGGGCCCATAATAAAGAATCTTATGTTCATAGGATGTCAGACTTTTAATATTTGCTACAAGTTCTTCCGGCTTAAGTGCTTTTAACTCCTCAGTAGAAAGAATATTGGTAAAAGGAGATTTAGCTCCATAAATTCCATAATTATTCATTCCTGACCAAAGAATAGCCCTTTTAGAAAGTTTTGCATCTGTTCTTTCTTTTAGCATATCCTGCACAAGATTATCCAATGTTTCTTTATCAGGTTTTGCATCACTCAAAAGGTGTTCAAAAAGTGAAAGTCCCTTTTCGAAATTCTCATTTAAACCGCTAAAACTAACATATACTTGCTCTTCTGAATTATAAACATCAAAGGAACAGCCTATTTTATAAAATTCTTCTTGTATCTGGGCCGATGTATATTTTGAAGTACCAAGATAAGGCAGATAATTAATGGCAATATTCATTTTCTTGTTGTGAATGCTTCCCATTTCAAATATATAATACAATTTAAAGGTTTCATTCTCACTATTCTTAAGATAAGATAATGGAATCGTATTGTTTATTGTCAATTGCTTTATATCGGTTTTAAAATCGAGAAAAACAGGTTTTATATCAGTTGTTGAAGCATTAAGAATGGAGCTTACAAAAGCAGATTCATCCTCACTGTTAACAGTTACGGGTGTTATTTGTGGCTTAGTTACTTTTTCCGAATTGTTATCTGTGCCCGTTCTTTTGTAAACAACTACATAATTCTCTTTATAATTCGCTTTTACAAATTCAACAACATCATTTTTTGTTATTTTTGAGAGTCGGTTTATTTCATTGATGCGATCTTTCCATGAAGTGTTGCTGATAAAAGCAGAAACAAATTCATTGGCCCTGGAATTATTGTTCTCAAGTACTTTTATTTTCTCCAATTTTAAATCGTTTATAATAGCTGACAAAAGCCAGTCTGAGAATTCTCCCTTTTTTAAAAGTTCAATTTGTTCAAGCAATAAACCCTTAACCTCTTCAAGGGATTGTCCTTGTTTTGATTCACCAGATAAAATATGTCCTGAATAATCATTTAATGGCAAATCAAAGGAACTTGCATAAAGTACCTTTTGACTCTGGTTTAAATTAAGATCAATTAAACCTGCACGCTCGTTGAATAAAATTTTGTTTATCATTTTTATCATATCCGCATCCTTTGATCCTGTGCCACTGAATCTAAAAGCCAACATAACATTTTCAGCGTCTGGTCCTATAACCTCTTTTATTACAGGTTTAGTTAGTGGAACTTCAAGTGCAGGTGTAAATCCAGGAACCTTGCCTTGCTGGAGTTTGCCAAATTTCTGATCAATTAAAGCAATTACATGGTCTGGATCAAAATCACCTGACATACAAATTGCCATGTTATTGGGAACATAATAATTGTTGAAATACTTGTTTATTTCCTTCATTGAAGGATTTTTCAAATGTTCAATTGTACCAATTGTAGTTTGAGTACCGTATTGATGTTTAACAAAAAGTCCTGCTAATAAAGCTTCCCAGGCCTTGCTGCCATCATTGTCAAGCGATCTGTTTTTTTCTTCATAAACAGCTTCAAGTTCAGTATGAAAAAGGCGCAAAACAGGCTTTCTGAACCTTTCTGCTTCGATTGTTAACCAGTTTTCAATTTGATTTGAAGGTATGTCATTTACATAAACTGTTTGTTCTACCCAGGTGTAAGCATTTGTACCTTTTGCCCCGATTGAAGTTAACATTTTATCATACTCCTGGGCAATAGCATAGGTTGCAGCAACCCCAGAAACACTGTCAATTTTGGTATAGATTTCGGTTCGTTTTTTCTCATCCTTTGTCTGACGATAAACCTCGTAAAGATCCTCAATTTGCTTTACAAGTGGTCCTTCCTTTGCAAAATCAAGACTTCCATAAACATCTGTTCCTTTAAAAACCATATGTTCCAGGTAATGAGCAAGGCCGGTTGCATCGGCAGGATCATTCTTGCTTCCTGCTTTTACAGCAATATAAGTTTGAATCCTGGGGGCATCCTTATAAACAGAAAGGTAAACTTTCATTCCGTTTTCAAGGGTGTAAATACGGGCATTCATAGGATCATCAGCTACAGATTCAAAGGTGTATTTCTTATCCTTTTCAGTTAAAACTGTTGATACTTTTTCTTTTGATGCCAATGCAAATTCGCTTGCATTAAAGTAAACAAGGGCCACCAGGGCCAGGGCAAATAGGTTTATTTTTCTCATAATTTAATAGTCTAATTCTAAATCTAAGGTATGTTTTAATTTAATAATATGCGGGTTTATTTCTGACATTCTTTTGTATTTATCCCTTGAAGTAAATATTTTTTTTTCCCTTTCTACCTCAATTACACTTGCTGTAAACGTTAATTTGTAGTTTTTTAATTTGTTTTTCAGGAAGCTTAACAATTCAAATTGTTCTGCTTTTAGTTCATCTATTTGAAAATCGTTATCTACTAATAATGTAATAATATAATCATCTTCTATATTTGGTTTCCTTGAAGTTAGTGTTGTATATAAATTTTGTTTGGTTTGTTCCCTTACAATATCAGCATAATCATTCCAAACATTTAGGAATTCTTCGTAATTAAAGGGTTGTGAATTTGTTTCTTCTTGAGCATTCTCCCCGTTGTTTCCTATTTGGTTTTTCTTCTCAGGCTTATTTATTGAGGCAAGATGTTCCTTAATGGAAATTGGTTTGTTTACAGTAATTTTCGATGGTTTAGAATCAGGTACAAAATTACTTTTTCCATGTTCTATAGTTTGAAAAGAGGTTTGATTTGCAGCTTGAATTGTTTCCTTACCGTTTTGTTGACTCTCTACATTTTTATTCGAATCTAATACAACATCCTTATTATTAAGTGTTTGTGGAGCGGCTTGTAAAGTTTCAAATCCGTTTTGAGGTGAAAGGGGAGCTATTATTTTTATCAGGTCATTTTTTTTTTCAGCAGCTAAGCTGCTTCCTGTTGTAACTGAACAGAGGTTCATCAATGCGAGTTCAACAGTTAAGCGTTGGTTTTTGCTTAATTTGAATTGCTGATCATAAGTGTTAGCCACATTAAGTGCATCAAGTAAAAATTCTTGCTGGCAAAGTCCTGCTTGACTTTTATATTTTTCCTTGATGTTGTTTCCTACCTCAAGAAGTTTTATGGTAACTTCATCTTTACAAACAAGTAAATTTCTAAAATGAGCAGAAAGGCCGTTAATAAAATTATGGCCGTCAAATCCATTGTCAAGAATTTCGTTGAACAATACTAAAGAAGAAGGAATATCTTTTCCTAAAATAGCATCAGTTACTTTAAAATAATAATCGTAATCAAGTATATTTAGATTTTCGATAACCGCTTTATAAGTAATAGCATCACCGGTATAAGTAACAATCTGATCAAACATGGAAAGGGAATCCCTTAAAGCTCCATCTGCTTTTTGAGCAATAATATGAAGAGCGTCTGATTCTGCATTGATGTTTTCCTTTTGTGCAATGCTTTGCAGATGCTTTACAATGTCATCAATTTGTATTCTGCTGAAATCAAAAATCTGGCAACGGGAAAGTATAGTAGGAATAATCTTATGCTTTTCGGTAGTAGCAAGAATGAAAATGGCGTGTGCTGGTGGTTCCTCAAGCGTTTTAAGAAATGCGTTAAATGCAGCCTGGGAAAGCATGTGAACCTCGTCAATTATATATATTTTGTGTGTTCCCAGTTGAGGAGCAAATCTTACCTGTTCAACAAGATTTCGAATATCATCTACCGAATTATTGGAGGCGGCATCAAGTTCAAAAACATTTAATGAGCTGCCGGTATTAAAAGAAACACAGGAATCGCATTTATCACAAGCCTCAATATTGGAGGTTTTATCCGGACAATTAATTGTTTTGGCAAGAATACGGGCACAGGTTGTTTTACCAACACCTCTTGGTCCGCAAAATAAAAATGCCTGGGCAAGGTGTTTGTTTTTTATGGCATTTTTAAGCGTGGATGTAATGGTTAACTGCCCAACAACAGTATCAAAGGTGGAGGGTCTGTACTTTCGGGCCGAAACAATAAAATTTTCCATGTTTTTTATGCGTATTTTCCACTGAGATGGCAAATATATGATTTATTTATGGCAGCAATTCAAATGATTTTTCAACAATTTTGAATAATTAATGTGATACTCTGCTTAAATTTCCTTTTGTATGATAAAATAAATCACTACATTTGGCGTCCTTAAAAAAGTAAGGTTCAATTAATAACAACAAAAACTAAGTTAAATTATGTCAAATCGTTATGAAACCGTTTTCATTATGACTCCCGTTTTGTCTGAAGAACAGACAAAGGAAGCGGTAAACAAGTACAAGCAATATTTGCTTGACAATGGTGCTAAGATAAAGCACGAAGAAAATTGGGGCTTGCGTAAGCTTGCATATCCAATCCAGAAAAAAAGTACAGGTTTTTACCATCTTGTTGAATTTGAAGCAGAGGGTACTGTAATTGCAGGTCTGGAAGTACAGTTTAAAAGAGATGAGCGCATTTTGCGTTTTCTTACTGTAGCATTGGATAAACATGCTCTTGCTTATGCAGAGAAAAAAAGAAATAAATCAAAAAATTCCCAACCGCAAGAGGCTAAATCAGCTGAAGCTTAAATTTATTAACTATGTCGAATTCATCAGAAATAAGATATCTTACTCCTCCTAGTGTAGAGGTTAAGAAGAAAAAATATTGCCGTTTTAAAAGAAGCGGTATTAAATTTATCGATTATAAGGATGCTGATTTCCTTTTGAAATTAGTAAACGAGCAAGGTAAAATTTTACCAAGAAGGCTTACCGGAACTTCTTTGAAATATCAGAGAAAAGTTGGACAATCAATTAAAAGAGCGCGTCATTTGGCTTTAATGCCTTATGTAGCAGATATGTTAAAATAAGGAGGAAAGAAAATGGAAGTAATTTTAATAAAGGACGTTAAAAATTTAGGCTACGCAGATGATGTAGTGAACGTTAAACCTGGTTATGGAAGAAATTTTCTTATTCCACAAAAAGTAGCTATTATAGCGAACACTACAAACAAAAAAGTGCTTGCCGAAACACAAAAACAGCGTTCTTTCAAAGAGGCCAAACTTAAGGAAAGTGCAGAAAAAAATGCAAAAACCTTAGAAGCAATGACTGTTGTTGTTCCTACCAAAGCTGGCGAAAGCGGCAAAATTTTCGGTTCTATCACAACCATTCAGGTTGCTGATGTGCTTAAAAAACTTGGTGTGGATGTGGAAAGAAAATACATTACAATCAAAGAAGAACCAATTAAGAATCTTGGTACTTACACAGCCTCAATTAGACTTCACAAAGAAGTTACCATTGAAGTTAAATTTGATGTAGTAGAAGAAGCATAATTGTAGCTAATACAACATGAAAAAAGGCTGAACGTTTTGTTCAGCCTTTTTTGTTTGGCCAGTTTGTTTCAAACTTAGCATTCCAATAAATCAAAACACTTGGTGCTCCTATTAGCTTAAGCTTAGCAGCGTTCTTTGAGTAAAACAATCATCCTAACCTTATTCCAATAACCAGAATATCATCTACTTGTTCCAGGCTCCCTTGCCAGTCATTTATAGTTTGTTCAAGAATGATTTTCTGTTCATCCATTGTTTTGCTTTTAATAGAAAGCAATAAGGCTTTCAACTGACTTTTCTTGAATTTTTTTCCTTTATCGCCACCAAATTGATCTACATAACCATCTGAAAATATATATAAAGTATCACTTTGCTCCAAATGTATTTTGTGATTGGAAAACAAGAGGTTATGCTCAGAAACAAAAGATCCGATTGGTTTTTTATCTCCTTTGATTTCTATAAATTCCTCTGAAAGCGGAGAGGAATTCGACCTGTTTTTAATTATCCATAAGGGATTGTTTGCACCTGCAAATTGAACAATTTTTTGTTTTGAATCTATTGAACATAAAGCGATATCCATTCCATCCTTTACAGAAAAATCTTCTTGATTCTGTAGGGTTTTTGAAAGGTTTTTATTCAATTCGTTTAAAATTAAATCAGGTCTTGAAATACCATGTTCATTTACCGCTTGGTTCAATATATTGTTCCCTACTATTGATAAAAATGCCCCGGGAACACCATGACCTGTGCAATCTGCAACCGCTACTAAAATTACAGGTTCAGAATTGGAGTCCTCTGTTTCCTGAATGTTCTCATTTTTGGTTCCAGCCTCAGTCTTTTCCATCCAATAAAAATCACCACTTACAATATCTTTTGGTTTATATAAGATAAAAGATTGAGAAAATGCTTTTGCAAATGCATCTACAGGAGGAAGAATTGCTTGTTGAATTCTTTTTGCATAATTAATACTATCCGTAATGTCTTTGTTTTTTACTTCTATTATTTCTTTCTGATTCATTACTTCCTGAGTCCTTGTTCTTACAATATTTTCTAAAAGCCTTTGAGTTTGCCGGAGTTTAAGTGTTCTCCATTTAATAAATAAATAGAGCAATAAAATGGAACTTAGGATTATAAAAGAATAAAAAGTCTTTGTGAGGTAGAAGGGAGGTGTTATAGTGATCTTTATGGTTTTTCCTGTTTCTCCCCAGACATCATCATTATTTGAAGCATTTATTCTAAAAAAATAAGTGCCAGGATCAAGGTTGGTGTAACTCACAAAGTGCTTATTACCTAGCATTATCCAGTCTTTATCGAACCCTTCCATTTTGCATGCATATTGGTTTTTTTCAGGGGCGCGAAAGTCGAGAGCTACGAATTCAAATGACAAAAAATTTTGATCGTGTGCAAATGTTAATTCTGTTAAAAAGGCTTGGGATGTATCTGTTGCTATTTCTTTTCCAAATAACTTTATCGATGTCAATAATACTTTAGGTCCCTTATTGTTTTTCTTTAAGTGGGAGGGAGAAAAAACAGATAAACCATTTATCCCTCCGAAATACATTTTGCCACTTTTACCTTTAAAATAAGCACCCTGGTTAAATTCATTACTTTGTAAGCCATCACTTACATCATAATTTTGAACAAGAAAACTGTGTTTATTAAACCTGCAAAGTCCGTTGTTGGTACTTAGCCATAAATTATCCTGGTCGTCTTCTAATATTCCATAAATTACATTGTTTGGCAAGCCATCATCTTCAGTAAAGTGCCTAAAACTATAATCAGGATTCATTAAATTTAAACCTCCTCCATCTGTTCCAATCCATAATTTCCCTTCCTTATCTTCATATATTGATCTTACCCTGTCATTGCTAATGGAAGTGGAATCATTTGGATTGTGCCTTAAAACAGTGAAGGACCCAGATCCCTTTTCCAATAAATTAAGTCCACCTCCATTTGTGCCTACCCATAAATTATTTTTGCTGTCATTCAAAAGAGAAATTACTTTGTCGTTAGATAATGAAGTACGCTGAGAAACAGAATTAAGGTAACTGGTAAATGTTTCTGTTTTTCTGTCGAACCTATTTAAACCGCCTCCCAATGTTCCAATCCAAAGTATTTGGTCTTTGTCCTCTGTTATACACCAAATATCATTATTACTTATAGAAGAGGAATTCCCCACCTGATTTTTATACTGTTTAAACTTTCCGTTTAACCATAATGACAGGCCTCCATTGTAAGTTCCAATCCATAAATTGTTTTCGCTGTCCTTAAAAACAGCCCGTATGATATTTCCGCTAATAGAATAGGTATTGTCGTTGCTTTTATAATGAATATAGGTATCCTTGGCCTGGTTATAATAATTTAAACCTCCCCCGTATGTCCCAATCCATAAATTTTCATTTTCATCCTCCAGTACAGACATAATTAAGTTTTCACTTAAGCTGTTTTTATTAAAGGGATCGTTTTTGTAATGGGCAAAAGATGCTTCAATGGGATCAAAATAACTAAGCCCTCCACCCAGAGTTCCAATCCAAACCAAACCTTTCTTATCCTTGTAGGAACATAATACAATATTGTTCCCAAGGGAAGTATTTTCAACAGGATTATTTATGTGCTGGCGGAAAATTTTCTTTTTTGGATCATAGCTATTCAGCCCGCAGCCATAAGTTCCAAACCACATAACACCCTTTTGATCTTCAAAAATTGTCCAAACATCGTTACTTTTTAAACTGTTGGTGTTTGCTTCCCCCTTTTTAAGATGAATAAATGACAGATCAACTGGATTAAAAATATTAATACCACCTCCCGAAGTCCCAATCCATAGTTTCCCATCACGATCTTCGGAAAATGTTTGAACAAAATTATGACTTAAGTTATTGGAATATTTTGGATTGGAAGTAAATCTTTTAAAATTGTGGCTGTTTTTATTGAAAAGATTGAAGCCATTGTCTTTTGTTCCTATCCATATCCTGCCTTTACTGTCAAGAAAAACAGTTCGAATGTTATCACTGCTTATTGTTAATGAATCAGATTCGGAAAAATGAAAGCGTTCAAATTTCCCGGTTTTACCATCCAGCTTGTTTAAGCCGGAAACTGTGCCAATCCAAAGAAAATTTTCTTTGTCCTGAGTAATGGACATTACTACATTGTTGCTTAAAGAAGAAGTGTTTTTTTCATCGTATAAATAATGTGTAAATTTTTCTGTAACAGGATTAAAGCTGTTTAATCCCCCACCATATGTACCTATCCAGATTATTCCCTCATTATCCTCATAAAGGGATTGAATAAAATTTTCGGACAGTGAGTTTGTGTTTGCTGATGAATGCTTGAATAATTTAAATGAATATCCATCATACCTGTTTAAACCATCTTGTGTTCCAATCCATATAAATCCTTGTTGATCTTCAAGAATGCAATTCACCGTGCTTTGAGATAATCCCTGAAGAAGTGAAATGTTTTTAAACCTAGTCTCCTGCTGGGCTTTAAGAATTGGAAAATGTAAAATAAAAAGAAGAAAAAGCAACAGACTAATCCTTTGAAAGAGCGTATATCTTAAAACCATTTTATAAAGTAATGCGGTTATGCTCTGAAAAAGCGATTAGTTCCTTAAAAAAAAGCGTGAACTCCTGCTCAAACTCAAGGTAATATTCTTTAAGTTCATTTACAGATTCGCCCATTTTGGATTTGTAATTGGTCCGATGGTCCATTTGTAAAAGTATTGTTCTAATTCCATGGGTATATTGATAATTGAAAAGCCAGTTTCCTTTTTTCATATAAGGTAACATGTTCTGGGTTTTCAAAGTCAGGATTTCAAAATTAGCATCCAGGGATTTATAAAAATCATTCACGAAAACTTCTAGTTTTTCATCTGAATAAATGCTCCAGTTTTTGGCCAGGAAATGATCGTAAAAAATATCTATTATCACTCCTGAATAATGCCCGTATTTTTGTTGAAGTCTACGTTTGCTGATCCTGAATATAGAATGATTATCAGTAAAAGTATCAATTGCCCGATGTAGGATTATTCCTTTTTGAATATCTGCCGGAAAATGCAAATAATTTTTGCCGCGAATACCATCAGCCATCAAATTGCCAATTTTAATCAAGTCATTGTTTCCCGAAAGAAAAATATGGGCTAGAAAATTCATTTTTTTAATTGCAGGGATTCAAAGGTAATAAAGTTTCAGCGTTTAAAATTGGGATTAAAAAAGTTTAAACGATTTATTTCAGAAAAATAAGGAGTTTTTTTGACTTTTAAAAAGATATTTGTTGAGAATAAAAAAATCAATCGGCTCTTAGTGCTTCAATTGGGTCAAGTTTAGCTGCTTTGATGGCAGGATAATAGCCGGAAACAAGCCCTACTACAAAACAAATTATTACCCCGGTTATAATCCAGGCCCATGGAATAATAAAACCTCCTCCAATAAGCATGGAAGTGGCATTTCCGATAATTATTCCAAGAATAATTCCTAAAAATCCTCCCAGTTGACAAATTACTATAGCTTCAATTAAAAATTGATTCTTTATTGTTTGCTGGTTTGCACCAATTGCCTTTCGTGTTCCTATTTCCTTTGTACGTTCACTTACAGAAACCAACATTATATTCATTAGCCCTACGGCAGCTCCTAAAAGTGTAATAAAACCTATAATAGTTGCTGCGGCAGTAACATATTTAATGTTATCAATAAGAATGTTTGCCAGGTTATCACTTTTTATAATTTCAAAATTTTCTTCATCCTCCAAGGCTAATTTTCTAACAATACGGAAAAACCCAACGGCCTCGCCAATTGATTGATGAAGCTGTTCGGTGGTTGGAGATAACACGTTAATTACAAAGGATAAATCAGGTCTGGAAAAATATTGTCGCATGTTTGAGAGTGGAATAATACAATTCTTATCCCCTCCAAATCCCATGCTTGAACCTTTTTCCTTAAGCACTCCAATTATCTTGTATTTTCCGCTTCCAATGGTGATTTCCTTATTTACAGGATCTTCATTATTCAGAAAAAGCAAATCAGAAATACTTTTCCCTATAAGGACTACATTTCTACTTAATTGAAGCTCCTGCTGGGAAAAATTTCTTCCCTTCTCAATTTCATATCCTGAAGTAACAATGTAATTTTCATCACCACCAAAAACAGTAATATTTGGATTGGTTTTATTGGATTTATATTTTATGGTGGCTGCCCATGTAGCAATTGCTGATACAGATGTTCCTGATCCTTGTTTGAATCCATCTTTAAAATCCATTGCTTCCTTGTATGAAATACTTCGAAAAACTTGAGGCTTTTTACCTGCTTTTCCAATTCTGATATTTGATCCTCTATTTCTTATGGTAAAGGTATTTGCGCCCATATTGGTAAAATTGCTTGTAATTGAACTTTTAATGGCATCAATGGCAGTTAATATTCCAACAAGTGCGGTAATTCCTACAGCAATAATAAGCACAGTTAGAATGGTGCGAAGCAAATGGCCCCTTACCGATCCGAAAGCAATAAAAATATTTTCTTTAAAAACCTGGGTCATTATATTTTCTTCTTAAAATACCTTAAAACAATTATTTTCTGTTAGTTATCCGGCCTTGAAATCTCCAATTAAAAAGCTCATAAATGTAAAAATAATAATACCAGAAAGGATAAACTTTTTTATGGTCGGTATATTTTATATATTCGTGGCAAAATCACTAGAATTATTTAAAAGATAACACATAAACTTAAACAACTATGGCATTTGATTTTGAAATGATTCAGACAGTTTATAAAAATCTGGCTGAAAGAATTGATATAGCAAGAGAAGTGGTAGGAAGACCTCTTACCTTAACAGAAAAAATCCTTTATTCACATCTTGATGTTGAAGCAGAAGATAAAGCATATGCAAAATCCGGAATTAAGAAGGCTTATGCAAGGGGAGTGGATTATGTTGATTTTAGGCCGGATAGAGTTGCCATGCAAGATGCAACTGCCCAAATGGCGCTTTTACAATTCATGCAAGCTGGAAGAAGTAAAGTGGCAGTTCCTTCAACTGTTCACTGCGATCACCTTATTTTAGCTAAGGCTGGAGCAAAAGCCGATTTGGAATCTGCGGTTAAATCAAATAAAGAAGTTTTTGATTTTCTTTCATCGGTTTCAAATAAATATGGAATTGGGTTCTGGAAGCCAGGTGCAGGTATTATTCACCAGGTAATTTTAGAAAACTATGCTTTTCCAGGTGGAATGATGATAGGAACGGATTCTCATACAGTAAATGCAGGCGGATTAGGAATGGTAGCAATTGGTGTAGGTGGGGCAGATGCCTGTGATGTTATGGCGGGCTTACCATGGGAACTTAAATTTCCTAAATTAATTGGGGTAAAACTAACAGGTAAATTAAATGGATGGACATCTGCAAAAGATGTTGTTTTAAAAGTTGCTGGAATACTTACTGTAAAAGGCGGAACAGGTGCAATAGTTGAATATTTTGGCGATGGTGCTGAATCTCTCTCATGCACTGGAAAAGCTACCATTTGCAATATGGGTGCTGAAATAGGCGCTACAACATCCATTTTTGGTTATGATCAGAAAATGTCTGATTACCTTAGATCAACAGATAGAATGGATATAGCCCGGGCAGCTGATTCAGTAGCCATTCAGTTAACCGGAGACGCTGACGTTTATGCTAATCCTGAAGGTTATTTTGATGAATTAATAGAAATTAACCTGGATGAATTAGAACCTCATATTAATGGTCCTTTTACTCCGGATTTAGCCTGGCCAATATCTCAGTTTGCTCAAGCAGTAAAGGATAACAACTGGCCTTCAACTCTTGAAGTAGGACTTATAGGGTCATGCACAAATTCCTCTTATGAGGATATTTCCCGTTCTGCAAGTATTGCAAAACAGGCTGTGGAAAAAGGATTAAAAGCAAAAGCAGAATTTACTATTACACCAGGCTCAGAACAGGTTAGGTATACAGTTGACAGAGATGGATTTTTAGATACTTTTTACAGCATGGGGGGAATTGTACTTGCAAATGCCTGCGGACCTTGTATTGGACAGTGGGCCAGACATTCTGATGACCCCAATAGAAAAAACTCTATAATAACATCTTTCAACAGAAATTTTGCCAAACGGAATGATGGAAATCCAAATACGCATGCATTTGTTGCTTCCCCAGAAATTGTAACAGCATTGGCAATTGCCGGTGACCTTACTTTTAACCCCTTAACAGATACTCTTGTAAATGAAAGTGGCGAGCTTGTAAAACTAGATGAACCACAAGGATTGGAACTTCCAAAGAAAGGATTTGCAGTAGAGGATGCCGGATTTCAAGAACCAGCCAAAGATGGTAGCAAAGTACAAATTATTGTAAATCCAACCTCTGACAGGCTTCAGCTTCTTGCTCCTTTTGCTCCTTGGGAAGGAACGGATATTTCAGGATTGAAACTTTTGATTAAAGCTAAAGGAAAATGCACTACTGATCATATTTCCATGGCTGGTCCCTGGTTGAAATTCAGAGGACACCTGGATAATATTTCTAATAATATGCTTATTGGTGCTGTAAATGCCTTTAACGAGAAGACTGATAATGTAAAAAACCAATTAACCGGGGAATATGATTCAGTACCTGCCGTTCAGCGTGCTTATAAAGCCGAGGGCATAGGATCCATTGTTGTTGGAGATGAAAATTATGGAGAAGGTTCTTCAAGAGAACATGCTGCAATGGAACCAAGGCATTTAGGTGTTAGAGCAATTCTTGTTAAATCTTTTGCCCGTATTCATGAAACAAATCTTAAAAAGCAAGGTATGCTTGGTTTAACCTTTGCAAATAAAGCTGATTATGACAAGATACAACAGGACGATACAATTGATATTCTGGGATTAACTACATTTGCTCCTGATTTGGCCCTAACAATTGTGCTTCATCATACAAATGGTATTACCGAAGAAATAACAGCTTACCATTCATACAACCAGGCACAAATTGAGTGGTTTAAAGCAGGTGGTGCTTTAAATATCATACGCTCGAAAGTAAGTGCATAATTAACTTTTAAATAAAAAAAGCTGCTTTAGGATTTCTTAAAGCAGCTTTTTTATTTTGTTTAAAACTACTTTTCCCTTTTAACAAATTTCATTCATTTGATTGTTATTTTTGAATGCGCTGAAACACCATGAATTAAAGCTTTACAAAGTAGTGTAGAAATTTAATGATGTGTACATGATTTTAAAAAACAAATTACTCCAGGATGAAAGTTTGTATTGCCGAAAAACCCAGTGTAGCAAAAGAAATAGCTTCAGTACTTGGTGCGGGAGCTAGAAAAGACGGCTATTTTGAAGGCAATGGTTACCAGGTTACCTGGACTTTTGGTCATTTATGCACTTTAAAAGAACCACACGAATACAATGAAAATTGGAAGTGGTGGAATATAAATACCCTTCCCATGTTACCTCCTCGCTTTGGAATAAAGGTATTAGCCAATAAAGGAGTTGAAAAACAATTCAAAACCATTGCTACTCTGGTTTTAGGAGCAAGCGAAATCATAAATTGTGGTGATGCTGGGCAAGAGGGAGAATTAATCCAAAGATGGGTTTTAAGTCTGGCAAAAAACACAAAGCCATTAAAAAGGCTTTGGATTTCATCCCTTACAGAAGCCGCCATTAAAGAAGGTTTTAAAAATCTAAAAGAAGGTAGCGAGTTTGATAAGCTATACGCTGCAGGTAATTCAAGGGCAGTTGGAGACTGGCTTTTAGGAATGAATGCCACAAGGCTTTATACACTTAAATATGGACAGGGGAAGCAGGTTTTGTCCATTGGCAGGGTTCAAACTCCAACTCTTGCACTTATTGTAAACAGGCAACTTGAAATAGAGGATTTTAAATCGCAGACTTTTTGGGAACTTAAAACTAAATACAGGGAGGTAATCTTTAATTCAGTTAAAGGAAGGTTCCTGGATCAAGAAAAAGCAGAAAAAGCACTTGAAGCCATTATTGATTTCCCATTTTCCATTACAGGTGTTGAAATTAAAAAAGCAAAAGAAGCACCTCCCAGATTATTCGATTTAACCTCTCTTCAAGTAGATTGTAACAAGAAGTTCGGATACTCGGCTGATGATACTTTAAAAACTATTCAAACCCTTTATGAGAAAAAGTTTGTTACCTATCCAAGGGTTGATACAACTTATCTTTCCAACGATCTGTATCCTAAAATATCTGGTATTTTAAAAAGCCTTAATGATTACCAACAATTAGCAGCGCCCTTGCTGCAAAAACAAATAAAAAAATCAAGCAAAGTATTTAACGACAATAAAGTAACAGATCACCATGCCATAATTCCCACTGATGTTACTGCTCGTGGCTTAGGTGGATATGAAGCAAATGTGTATGATATGATTGTGAGAAGGTTCATTGCCGCTTTTTATGCGGATTGCGAAGTTTCAAACACAACAGTAAAAGGCCAGGCAGCAGATACTGAATTTAAAGCTACTGGAAGGCAGATTCTATCTGAAGGCTGGAGAATAGTTTATCAAAAAGAAACATTACCCTCAAATGAGGATGAGCAGGAGGATACTCAATTGTTACCATCCTTTAACCAAGGAGAATCGGGCCCACATCTTCCATTGCTACAAGAAAAGCAAACTCAGCCACCAAAACCATTTACAGAAGCACTTTTACTTAGGGCAATGGAAATGGCAGGTAAAACAATAGACGATGAGGAGTTAAGGGAAGCAATGAAGGACAATGGAATTGGCAGGCCATCAACAAGAGCGGCAGTTATTGAAACATTGTTTAAAAGAAATTACATAAAAAAAGAAAGGAAGGTTTTAGTAGCCACTCCAACAGGAATCGCACTTATTAAATCCATACACAATGATTTGCTAAAATCTGCAGAACTTACTGGCCAATGGGAATTTAAACTTAGGCAAATTGAAAAAGGAGAATATGAAGCTTTGGTTTTCCTTGAAGAAATGAAACAAATGGTTTCTAACTTAGTTCTTCAGGTTAAAAATGAGACAGGAAGTATTATTCCTGTTGAAAATTCAGATTCAAAAGAAAAAGATTCAAAAAAGCACAAAAAAGCTACTTCAAATTCCATAACAACACTTGAGGATTTAAAATGCCCAAAATGTAAAGTTTCCCATATTGCAAAAGGAAAAACAGCCATAGGCTGTAGAAATTACAATGAATGTGGGTTTAAAATTCCCTTTAATACAGAAGTTTTTCAATTAAATGAGGATCAAATTCACTTGCTTTTAATAAATGGAAAGATTGAATTTATTAAGGAAAACAGTCCCGGTTTTATCGAACTCAACAAGAGTTTTGAATTAGTATTTAAACAAACTAAAGAAAAGAAAAAAGCAGCAGTTAATGCAGTAGAATTTATATGCCCAAAATGTAAAGCAAACCTGATAAAAGGTGCTAGGGCATGGGGATGCATCAAATGGAAAAGCGGATGTGATTTCAGACTGCCTTTTGAATTTATGGGAAAAAAATTATCATCTATTCAAATTGATCTTCTTTTAAGCAAAGGTGAAACCAAGCCAATAAAAAATATTTTAACCCTAGAGGGCACATCAAAAAACGGTAAATTTTACCTGGATGAGAAAAAAGAAATAGGATTTAAATAATATTATCCTATTCTTGAAAATATCCAAATAATTAACCCTACAACAACTATTACGAGAAAAATCCCAACAGCTACACCTAAATTAAAAATCCCTTCAATAAATTCACAACCGGTTAATGTCATTAACATTACTAGAAGTGCTGCTATTGATATGTTTTGCATGTATTTCATAATTCGATTTATTAAAAACAATGTTTTTAATTTTAAGTCAAAAATCCATGCCGAATTATTTAAATTAGGCTGATTATTTGAATTCTTTACTCCTATAACCCAGTTAACCTAATAAGATGAAGTGTTGGAGTACGATTATAAAAAACAGGAATGGTTCTTAAATTGGGAAAAAAGTTCCTTTTATTACCATCCCATAAATGGAGAGGTTCCTGGAGCAAAAGACCCTCCTCCAAAGGATTGGCCAAATTGTCCTAAAGGTTGTTGAGATGGATACATGCCGTTAGACATTTGAAAACCTGCTCCTATACTAACATTTTTACTGATTTTATAATCCATGGAAACCAAAAGGCTTTTATTGTTAAATGACTGCCTGGTATTTTGCTCTCCGGTATAATTGAATTGAGTGCTACTAAATATTGCTGCAGCATTTACTTTTACCCGTGGAGAGAGACTATATGAAAGGTTGGGAGCTATGAAAGTACTTGAAAATGAATTTCTTCCGCTAAACATTCCTACACTGGTTCCAGCAATAAAACCCAATCTTGGTTGGTTCTTTACTGGCACTTTTTCTTTAACCGTAGTTTCTGAATCACTTTCCTTGGGATTGTAATATTCATAATCTGTATCCAAAGTTTGGGCATTAAGAATAGTAGTGGCAAGGATAAAAACAATAAATGCAGTAAGTTTTTTCATCTCCAGTTATTTAATACAAAGATAACAAATAAACCTTGTTATTTATTCCAATCCGGCATTTAATAAAAGATTATAATGTTGTAATACCTGTATTATCAGTCAAATTGATTAAATTTGCAAGTATGAAAAGTAAGATTTTTGTAAAATTGTTAATTTTATTCTTGATTGCAAATGCAACAGATGTAATTGCACAACAGCAGCCCTATGGGAACTGGGGTTGTTATGATTCACTGCTTGTTTCACCTGGCACCTACTGTTACCCTGAATATGATCCTGTTTGTGCTTGCAATGATACTACATACAGGAACAATTGCTTTGCCAGGATTGCAGGATTTCAGCAATATGTTAGCGGTATTTGTGAGGCAGTTGATTTTAATATTGATGTAAATCCTGTTTATTATGCACTTGATCTGGATATTATTCTTAAACAGGAAGGCCCTGTAACAGTATATGTTTTTGACTGGTTTGGCAAGGTGTATTACCAGGACTATTTTACAAATGTAAAAAGAATGGATCTTTATATAGATGCCGGTAGTTTCAAACAGGGGATGTATCTTGTTGCCGTAAAAAATTACGAAGAACAAGTGATTAAGAAATTCGTTAAAATTGACCGTTAATAGAAATATTTTTGCATTCCAAATACCTTACCTATTTAATTGACCCAGGAATGCAAAAGGATTTGTTTTTGTAAACTTGGTTTTTTTCTTTATCCGTGCCCTTTTTCTGAAGAAATTTTATTTTCATGGTTATTTAAAAACCACTTGTCTTTTGAATGATTTAGTTTGCATTTAAACTGATTCTTCAATACTTTTTAAAATTACGGTACATGCTTCAATTATTTCTTTTTTAGTAATGCTAAGTGGAGGAGCAATTCTCATGGAATTATCACAAAACAGGAACCAGTCAGTTATTATTCCTTTTTCAATGCATAAATCGATTACTTTTTTATTGAATTCAAAATCATCAAATTCAAGGGCTATCATAAGTCCTAAGGATCTGATGCTTTTTATTTTAGGATGAATTAATAACTCCCTGAACTGAATTTCTTTTTCTTTTACCTGTTGAATTAGTTCTTCTTCAATTAAAACTTCAAGACATGCTTTTGCTGCTGCGCAACTTACAGGATGGCCCCCAAAGGTGGTTATGTGACCAAGGACCGGGTTTTCAGAAAGGCTTTTCATTATTTCATTGGATGCTACAAAAGCCCCAATTGGCATTCCACCGCCCATTCCTTTGGCTATTGTTAATAAATCAGGAACAACATCAAATTGTTCAAAGGCGAATAAACTGCCGGTTCTTCCAAAACCTGTTTGAATTTCATCAAAAATCAACAATGTTCCTGTTTCATTGCATTTATTGCGTAGTTTTTTTAAAAAATCATTATTAGGAACTATAATTCCCGCTTCACCCTGTACCGGTTCAACAATAACACAAGCAGTATTGGTTGTGATAATTTCTAAATCAGCTGAATTATTAAATTCCAGAAAACGAATTCCTGGTAAAAGAGGCCTGAAAGCATTTTTAAAAGTCTCATTTCCCATTACGCTTAAAGCACCTTGGGTACTACCATGGTAAGCATTTTTAAAAGCGATAATTTCACTTCGGCCAGTAAACCTTTTTGCAAGCTTTAATGCGCCTTCATTTGCTTCGCTTCCTGAATTTGTAAAGTATACTGTATTAAGTGAAAAAGGAAGCAGATTGGTAAGCATTTTAGCGTAAACAACCTGTGGAGATTGAACATACTCTCCATATACCATTAAGTATAGATATTTGTCCAATTGATCCTGTATTGCTGCCAGTACTTTTGGATGTCTGTGGCCAATGTTACTAACTGAAATTCCGGATATCAAATCCATGTATTTTTTACCCGAAAAATCTTCAAGGTAAAGACCTTGGGCTTTAACAATTTCAAGTCCAATTGGAGCCGGAGATGTTTGTGCCAAATGATTTAGAAACAATTGCCTTTGTGAAACCATTTGCAAAAGTATATTTAATAATCAAAAAGGGATATATAAAGCCTGATATTATTGCAGTTAAACCAGGTGAATAAAAGTTAAACAAAATTAAATGAATTTTTATTCCTGTAGTTTTGTTAACAAGCAATCATTCACTCAATACTATTGAAATTCCACATAGTATATTTATTCCTGTAAAATTAATATTGTAATTCTTTCTTGAATAATTAATTTCATTTTTGTCATCTATGCGGTAAGTATTTATTTGATAGGAGCTGTTGTTGTAATTTACTCCTAGAAATACTCCCGTTCCTTGAGTTATATGAATTTTAACTCCTGAGGATACCAAATAGGCAAAACCACCTCCTTTTATTAAAGTTTCGTTTCCTGTACTATTTGCAGCTCTGTATTTATAAGTACCAAAACCATAGGAAATACCAAAATATAAATCAATAAGATCGTCATTTAAAAAATGAAGGGTATTGCTAAATAAAAAAGTGTGGGAAGAAATATTTGATTGAATTGCAGAATCAGAAGAACTATATCTACCCCATTGATATTGTCCTCCAAGCCCTACCTGATTCAGCAATCCATATTCATAATTTAAAGGGATGATAAAAGAACCAGCATCTTTTTCAGAAACTTTGTCCCCAATTTGGGTTGTAACGTTATAAACTCCAAATCCTAGTCCCGAATTCAAATAATGGCTTCCTTTTTTGAATCCCTGCGCTTGATTTTCAGAATTAATTCCACAAATAAAAAAAGCAAGCAGGAATAATATAAATTTATTACCACAACAAATAGCTAATATATTGTTGTAACCATAGCTCATAAGAGAAACAACAGTTTAGATTTTTCTTTTTATGACCTTTTCAACCGCTTCAACAATTTTTTCTGTGCTTAAGCCATATTTCTCCATTAATTCATCAGGAGTTCCGCTTTCTCCGAAACTATCATTAACAGCCACCATTTCTAGGGGAGAAGGGAAATTTCTACCTAGTAATTGAGCAATACTATCTCCAAGTCCACCATTCATTTGATGTTCTTCAGCGGATACAACACATTTTGTTTTCCTTACCGAATTCAAAATAGCTTCATTATCCAAAGGTTTAATTGTATGGATGTTAATTACTTCTGCACTAATACCTTTTGATTCAAGTATTTCAGCTGCCTGAAGTGCTTTCCAAACCAAATGCCCTGTTGCAAAGATGCTTACATCAGTACCTTGATTTAATACTATTGCTTTACCAATAATAAACTCCTGATCCAAGGGCATAAAAACCGGTACTTTTGGTCTGCCGAAACGAAGATAAACAGGACCTTCATGATCAGCAATAGCAAGCGTTGCAGCTTTAGTTTGGTTATAATCACAAGGATTAATAACAGTCATGTGAGGAAGCATTTTCATAAGTCCTAAATCCTCAAGGATTTGATGAGTTGCTCCATCCTCACCTAATGTGAGTCCAGCATGAGAAGCGCATATTTTTACATTTTTACCAGAGTAAGCAATGGACTGTCGTATTTGATCGTATACCCTACCTGTAGAAAAATTTGCAAAAGTTCCGGTAAAAGGAATTTTTCCCCCAATAGTAAGTCCTGCTGCCATGCTCATCATATTGGCCTCAGCAATTCCAACTTGAAAAAACCTATCAGGAAATTCTTTTTCAAATGCATCCATTTTAAGTGATCCGGTAAGATCTGCACAAAGCGCCACAACATTTGGGTTTTTTCTGCCAAGTTCAAGCAATCCCGCTCCAAACCCTGAACGTGTATCCTTTTCTTCAGTATAAGTGTATTTTTTCATTGTAATTTTTACTTTTATTTAAATCGTGAAACGTAATAATGTATTGGCAAATAACAGTCTAAATATTTTCAATAATGTTTACAATTGAACAGAAATAGAACCACCTGGTTCCATTTTAAAAGATCGTTCAGAAGTATAAATGGATTCTTTTGCGTTTATGGAACGGTAAATAATGCGGTAACTTCCTGGTTGAAGTGTTATGTTTTCCCTTGATTTTGTTTCATCAAGGTTGTAGATCCATTTTAACCCTGAATTATCCTCAAGGTAAATGCTTGCAAAACCAATTGAGGGCAATACAACTGAGGCAATTCCAGGCTGAGGAATTTCAATTGTTGTTGTGTGACTTTGTTTAATTTCGATGTCACTCACATAAATACGTGGAAGAGTTAAAACCTCCAAATCATATTTTCCAGTAAGATATTTCTGTAATTTGTTTGTTTCCTGTATGTTAATTGTTTCCATTTTGCCATTTAACCTTACAATTGCTTTTAAATTTTTATAATCTGTGTATCCGCTAACCTTAAGGGATAAACTTCCTTGTGGTGTACTACTTATAATGGTATTGTGTTTACCCTGAATTAATTTGATGTTTTCTTTTTCAACAGTGGGTAGGGTGTAAACAATCATTTTATAGCTGTATTCATGTTCAATAATGAGTGTATCAGGATTTCCTTTATGATTAAGCGAATGAACATAATTGTATTTTATCTTTCCTGTTGCATTGTTGTATAAGGCCATTACAACATTTGTTTCGGTAGGATTATTTCTATCATCAAGAAGATTTACTTGTGCTGTAGTTGCATTTACAGCCTCATCAATTACAGTTTTAAGCACTTTTGTAAAAGTTTCTTCATTTTCGGTGTCATAATATTTTCCCACACATTCAAATTCTTTCATAATCTCAGGACCTAGGCCCATTCCAATTATAAAAGGCTTTAAAAATACACCTTTTTGATAAAGTGCAAGTGTTACAGCACATGGATTACCTTCACATTCTTCAATTCCATCTGTAATTAGTATAATAATATTTTTACAAGAACTGCATTGAGGGAAATCATTGGCTGATTGTCCCAGTGAATAAGCAATTGGAGTGGTTCCCTTTGGTACTATTTCCATTAATTTTGCTTTTATTTTTATATGGTTGGATGCTGCAAAGGGTACTTCCAAATGGCTGTCTTTGCAATCTTTTGTATAACTTGATTTGCCATTGGGTTGGTTACCATAAACTCTTAAGGCAATTTCAACATTGTTAACATGCTTTAAACTGTCAACCATTTGGATAAGCAATTTTTTAGCACTGTCTATTTTTTTTCCCGTTTGCCAATAAGAAAGCATACTTTGAGAAGCATCAAAAATAAACAGGATTCTTACTTTTTCAGCAGCAGGAGCAGTAATAGCAATTGCTTCAGAACCATCAATGGCAGTACCCATCTTTAAAAAAAAGACCAAACTTAAAAAGATGTATTTCAAATTAGATAGCAAGTGTAATTCTTTTAATAAAAATCAAATCTCAAATTATTTACAACAAATGGCTAAAATTGGCATCAGCAAATAAGCCATCAATAAACCAAATCTGCAATTATCAATTTTAATAATCTCCCAAGGTTTCTTTTAATTGAGATAAGGCATTAGCAAGTTGTTCATTATTAGGTGGAATACCATGCCATTTATGACTTCCCATCATAAAATCAACTCCATAACCCATTTCGGTTTTCATTAAAATCATAACTGGTTTGCTTTTTCCTGTTTTTTCCTGAGCTAACTTTAGGGTACTGATAACAAGTTCTATATCATTTCCATTTGCATTTTCAAGCACATCCCAACCAAAGGCCTCCCACTTGGCTTTTAAGTCTCCCAGGTTTAATACGTCATTGGTATCACCATCAATTTGGCGTCCATTAACATCAATGCTAACAATTAAGTTATCAACTTTATTAGCAGAGGCATACATTGCAGCTTCCCATATTTGTCCCTCTTGCAATTCACCATCTCCTAAAAGAGCATAAACAAGCCTGTTGTCCTTGTTCAATTTTTTTGACAAAGATGCACCAATTGCAACGGATAAGCCTTGTCCAAGGGAACCAGAGGCTATTCTTATTCCTGGTAATCCTTCCTCAGTAGCAGGATGGCCTTGAAGACGAGAATTTAGCTTTCTAAAAGTGGAAAGTTCTTTTACATTAAAATAACCCGAACGGGCCAAAACGCTATACCAAACTGCGGAAATATGGCCGTTGGAGAGAAAAAACAAATCTTCTCCATGTCCATCCATAGAAAATTTTTCAGGGTTATGTTTTAAAATTTTAAAATAAAGGGCTGTAAAAAATTCAGAACAACCCAATGAACCTCCTGGATGTCCCGATTGAACTGCATGTACCATTCTTAGTACATCTCTTTTTACCTGGGATGAAATTTTTTCTAATTCTTGTGTTGAAGACATAACTGATATTAATTTACTGATACTTTTGGCTGCAAAAATAGGTTATTAATATGGAAAAGGTTTTTCATTGTTAATAACTTTGGAAGCTTAGTTAATATTATTTTTGGCTCATTGTATTTTCAGAGATAGCTAATAAATTAGTTATTATATTTGCGGCCTTTTTAACACAATAAATAAAAACAAATGGCTTTAAAATGTGGAATTGTTGGTCTGCCTAATGTAGGTAAATCAACTTTATTTAATTGTTTATCCAATGCAAAGGCTCAGGCAGCAAATTTTCCTTTTTGCACTATTGAGCCAAACATAGGTGTGATTACTGTGCCGGATGAGAGATTAACTCAGCTTGAAGCTATAGTTAATCCTGAAAGAGTTGTACCTACAACCGTAGAGATAGTGGATATTGCAGGCTTGGTTAAAGGTGCTAGCAAAGGGGAGGGTTTGGGAAATAAATTCCTTGCTAATATTAGAGAAACGGATGCAATTTTACATGTTTTGCGTTGCTTTGACAATGATAATGTTGTTCACGTTGAAGGAAGTGTGAATCCTGTACGTGATAAAGAAATCATAGATATTGAACTTCAGATAAAGGATTTAGAGGCTGTTGATAAAAAAATACAAAAGGTTGAGAAATCTGCCAAAACAGGGGATAAAGATGCAAAAAAAGCCCTGGAAGTACTCCTGGTTTATAAATCTCACTTAGAACAAGGCAAATCTGCTCGTTCTGCCCCAGTTTTAGCTGATGATAAAAAGCACATTGAAGATATAATGTTACTTACTGCCAAACCCATACTGTATATTTGTAATGTAGATGAGGCCTCTGTTAAAACAGGTAATAAGCATGTTGAGGCTGTAAAAGAAGCCATTAAGGATGAAAATGCTGAGATTTTAATGATTGCTGCTGCTATTGAAGCAGAAATTTCGGAACTTGAAACCTTTGAAGAAAGACAAATGTTCCTGGAAGAACTTGGTTTGAATGAGCCTGGTGTAAACAAGCTAATTAGTGCAGCATATAGGTTGCTTAACCTGTATACTTATTTTACTGCAGGGGTAAAGGAAGTAAGAGCATGGACCATTGAAAAGGGAATGACTGCCCCTCAGGCAGCAGGAGTAATCCATACAGATTTTGAAAAAGGATTTATTCGTGCTGAAGTAATTAAATTTAATGAATACGTTAAGCTAAAGTCAGAACAGGCTTGTAAAGAAGCTGGTAAAATGGCAGTTGAAGGAAAAGAATATGTAGTTGCTGATGGTGATATCATGCATTTTAGATTTAATGTATAGTGCCGGATTGAAATAATTTCCATTTTAAGGGTTAATATTTCTAAAAACAGAAAGCAATATCATTCAAAGCTATATAGTAACCTTACATACCAATAAAAATAGAGGGTAATTATTTTATCCTCTTTTTTTATTGGTGCATATCCCAATTTCAATAATTTCTTCCTTCATTTATTGACTAAAATTCCTTTATCCTGCATGAATTGTTTATTATCTTTGTAAGAAGTAATATTTTTTTTTAAAGATAATAAATTCTTTATCCGTGCGATTTTACCAGCATTTTATACTATATGTTTTAGTTCTGTTTGTTTTCAGTAATTCTACTTTTGCCCAAAAAAAACAAGCAAAAGTAGAAAAGGAAAGTTGTGTTGAGATATCAGATAAAAAAGCAATTAAACTTTATGAACAGGGCAAGGATAAAAAAAAATACGAAAAAAACAAGAGGATGGAATTCCTCAAGGAAGCCATTGAAACTGAACCTGATTATGTAGAGGCTTTATCCCTTTATGCTGAGGAATTAATTAAAACCGCCAGGGCTGATGGTACATCTTTTAAGCATGTTGAAAAATATCTTCTGAAAATTGTTGTATTATGCCCCGAATATGACAATTACGCTTATTTTTATCTGGGTCAGATTGCATACAATTCAAATAAATATACAGATGCTGCAAAGAATTTTGATAAATTTTTAAAATATCCCGATGAAATTAAAAATGATGCTGATTTAAATCTTGCATCGGAATCAAGTAAAAAAGCAAAGGAATACGCTGAAATTTTTGAAAAGCCTGTTCCGTTTAATCCCATTTGCGTTGAACATGTAAGTACAAAGGATGATGAATACCTTGCAATCATTTCTCCCGATAATGAACTGATGTTTTTTACCCGAAGAATGGCTATAAAATCAGAATTTAATGATCAGGCCTGGCAATCCGATAAAGAAAAACTGGTTGAAAGGTTTACTATGAGCAGGCGCAATGAAAATATATTTGAAAAAGGACAATCTCTGCCAAGTCCTTTCAATAGGGGTGATAACTATGGAGGGGCAACTGTTACTCCTGACAATAAACACATGTACCTTACTGTATGTAAGGATACATTACTTCCCAAGAAATACCTGAATTGTGATATTTATACTTCCGACTTTATAAATGGGGAATGGGGCCCACTTCGTAACTTAGGAACAAACATAAATACTGCAGATGGTTGGGAATCTCAACCGAGCATTTCCTCAGATAATAAAACGCTTTATTTCTCAAGTTTTAGGGAAGAAAGCCAGGGAATGGATATTTATTCATCTTCCAAAACTTCTGATGGAGTGTGGCAAAAGGCCAAAAACATGGGCTCTCCTATAAATTCGGAAAAACATGAAAAGTCTCCTTTTATTCATTCTGATAGCCATACATTATATTTTTCTTCGGATGGCCATACCGGAGTTGGAGGACTCGATATTTTCATGGTGAAAGATAATGGAAAAGCAGGATGGACAAAGCCAAAAAATCTTGGCTTTCCTATTAATACTGAAAATGATGAAGTTGGTTTTTTTGTTTCCACCGATGGCAAAACTGGTTATTTTTCCTCCAATTCCTTAAAGGGCAAATGTAAAGGTGGTTATGATATTTTTTCTTTTGATCTTTATAAGGAGGCCAGGCCAGAAGAGGTAATGTTTGTAAAAGGAGAAGTGAAATCAGATAATGGAGACTTTTCCAGAGCGAATGTTAAAATCAGGAATATTAATACAAAAAATATCGTAGAGGTGGAGGTTGACTCCATTGATGGAAAATATGTAGCCATAATTGTTGCAAAAAAAGAGGATAACCTTGTATTGTCCGTAAAAAAAGAAGGAAAAGCATTTTCATCTGAAATTATCCACGTAAAAGAGGAACTTCTAGGAAAACCACGCGACTTTTCTTCTCAAATAAAAGAAGTGATTGTGGGAGCTGCATATAAATTAAATAATATCAATTACGCTACTAATAGCGCTGAGCTTACCTTCGAGTCAAAGGAAGTGTTAAATGATTTTATACATTATCTTGAAGAAAACCCTTCAATTTCAATTGCAATTCATGGGCATACAGACGATGTGGGAAATGATGCCGCTAATTTGGCCTTGTCAACAGATAGGGCATTTTCCGTTTTGGCTTACCTTCAGGAAAAAGGAATTGATAGAAAAAGATTAACTTTTAAAGGCTTTGGGAAAAACAACCCTTTAGTTCCAAATACAAGTGAGCAAAATAGAGCAGCAAACCGCAGAACGGAGTTTTTAATTATTTCTAAATAGCCCATATTTCACTTTCAAAGATTAAAAGGAGTTACTATTAACTTTATTATTTTTGACAAATATTATTTGTTTTAGTTTAGTACTTATGAATGCTTCCAATAAAAACGTAATAAATGTTACTCCATTAAAAGCAAGTGAATATTTCAATGGAATTATTTCCGGTAACAGGGTTTCATTAAGCAGGGCTATAACACTAATTGAGAGTAGTTTAGAGAAGCATCAGGCAATGGCCCGGGAACTTGTTGAACTTTGTCTTCCGTATTCTGGAAATTCAATTCGTATAGGAATTACAGGTGCACCAGGAGCTGGAAAAAGCACTTTTATTGATTCCTTCGGATCATATCTTACTTCACACAATAAAAAAGTAGCTGTTTTAGCCATTGATCCTAGTAGCAGTAAAGCTAAAGGGAGTATATTGGGAGATAAAACAAGGATGGACAGGCTTGCCATTGATCCTTCTGCATTTATTCGGCCTTCCCCCTCATCTGGTTCATTGGGTGGTGTTGCTAAAACCACCAGGGAAACTATAATACTTTGTGAAGCTGCAGGTTTTGACTTTATTATTGTGGAAACCGTTGGTGTTGGACAATCTGAAATAGCTGTGCATTCCATGGTTGATTTCTTTCTATTGATAATGATTGCAGGGGCAGGGGATGAGCTACAGGGAATAAAACGTGGCATTATGGAAATGGCTGATGCCATTGCAATTAATAAGGCTGATGGAGATAACCTGACTAAAGCAAAAGCCGCAAGAGCTGAATTTTCTCATGCTCTTCATCTTTTTCCTCCCTCTGAATCAGGATGGGTGCCCAGGGTTGAAACTTGTTCAGCACTTAGCGATATGGGGATAGATAATATCTGGAAAATCATTGAAGAACATCACCTTGCTGCTGTTACAAAAGGATACTTTGATTTTAACAGAGAACAACAATCCATTTTTTGGATGTATGATACCATAACAGAAAATTTAAAATCATCCTTTTTTAACCAACAAAAAATAAAAGATGCTTTGCCTTTATTTGAGAGGAAAATCAAGGATAAAACGATTTCTTCTTATGCTGCAGCTGTTGAATTATTGGAACTTTTTAAAAACCGGAAGTAGTTTCTACACCTCTATTAAAAGTAGTTTGGCAAGAGTTTGAAATTGAAAATCAATGATTAAATAAGACTTTTTTCCGAAACAATAAGGCTTGTACCCTGGAAGCTTTTCTTTGATTTTCTTCTTTCAAAAAAGAAATCAATTCTTCCAAGCCTTATTCCTGCCCAACCTACCTGGCTTACTACCACCTCCTGATTGTCGGAATTGTTATATATTAATGGTTTTTCCAAAAAACTATGGGTATGGCCTCCAATAATTAAATCAATGTTTTTAGATTTCTTTGCCAGTATAACATCACTTATTTTATTGCTGTTATATTTAAATCCTAAATGAGACAAGCAAATTACAAGATCACAATGTAGTTCATGCTTTAACATATAACTCATTTTTGCTGCATATTGCATAGGATCCATGTAAACAGTATCACCATATAATTTTTTATCAACCAGGCCTGCTAATTCAATCCCAAGTCCGAAAATTCCAATTTTTAAACCATCCTTAATAAATATTTTATATGGAATTGTTTTATCTTTCATTATGGTATTGGAAAAATCATAATTGCTGCAGATAAGGGGAAAATTAGCATGAGGCAACATTTTTTCAAGGCCTTCCAGTCCATTATCAAAATCATGATTTCCTATGGTGGAAGCATCGTAACCCATCTGGCTCATTAATTTAAGTTCTAACTCTCCTCCATAAAGATTAAAATAGGGAGTACCTTGGAAAATATCACCAGCGTCAAGCAATAAAACATTTTCTTCTTCATTTCTTATCTTTTTAACCAACGCGGCTCTTCTTGCAGCCCCTCCCAAACCACCAAATTTTGGATCATTTGCAGGAAATGGGTCAATATGGCTATGTACATCATTTGTATGTAAAATGGTGAGCTTTACAATTTCCTTTTTAGCAAAAGCATCAAATGCAATAGCATTAAGGCCTAAAAATCCAGTGCCTCCTATTATAGCCTGTTTTAAAAAGTTTCTTCTATTGCTCATGATAAATCCTTTGATCAAGTTTAGATTTCAACCTGTTTCCCTTTCCGTTTTCCTCTTTCATATATTCAATAATGGCATCACGCAGTTTTTTATTCAAATTTTCCATTCTAACCGGTTCATTGAAAAAAGACATTTTGTCTCCTCCTGCAGCTAAATAATCAGATGTTACTACTTTGTAGGTTTTATTTTCATCAAAAGGTATTTCATTAATAAGAATATTCACAGCTTTGCTTTTTAAAATACCCATTTTAATTCCGGAAACAGGCATTCCTTCGGCACTTGCTATATAATTAAAAAGCATTTTTACTTTTTCTCCTGAAAGCGTTAGCACCACTAACTCATTTTCAAAGGGCATTAATTCAAATATTTTACCCCTGGTTATTTCTCCCTCTGGAAGGGATGACCTTAGACCGCCATTGTTTAAAAGGCAAAAATCAATTGGCTCCCCCTTATTCTGATAATATTCATTTGCTTTTTTTAAAATTAAATCAGCCACTAAATTCCCCAGCAAACTCTCAGGCTGTCCTTTTACAAAAGCCATTTCAGAATGTATTAAAATTCCATACATTTCATCATCAATCCTTTTTTTATATGGACTAATTAGAGCTATGGTAGTTGAATCAGGAGAAATTAAAGTATCGTTCAATTCAATAAAATTTCTCTCAACAGAAGCTAATTTTGGTGAAAATGAACAGGCTGAAAAAAAGGCGAACAAACCTGGAAGGGCAAACAACTTTAAGTTCTTCATCAGGGGTTATTTTTATGCTAAATCCTTTACAAGTATAATGAATTCTAATTTAAAAATGGATTAATAAACATTTATAAAAATTATATAAAACAAACATGTACAATGAAGTTGTTTTAAATTTTCCACAAAATCCTCTAAACTGTTTAAACATATTCTTTTGAAAAAATAATAGTTTTAAAAAATCATCATTATCTTACCTTTCACTTATATTCATCTTTCGAAATTATAATTTTTACATTACAGGGATTAAAAAAAGGATGTATTACAAGCATATTTATTAAGTTTACATCGCTAACAAACGCAAGATTATTTAAAATATTTACAATGTACTCAACAGAGACAAAAATAAGGGTAAGATATGCTGAAACAGACCGAATGGGATATGTTTATTATGGAAATTTTGCTGAATATTTCGAAGTGGGAAGGGTAGAATCCTTGCGTGAACTTGGCTTAAGTTACAAGGATATGGAAGATAATGGAATAATAATGCCAGTTTTGGAAATGAATGTGAAATACTTCAAGCCTGCCTATTATGATGACCTACTTATTATTCGTACCACAGTTGCTGAATTTCCTACAACTCGAATAAAATTTATTTGTGAAACATACAATGAAGCAAATGAATTACTCAATAAAGGAGAAATAGTATTGGTTTTTGTTAACAGCACCACAAAAAAGCCTTGTTCACCTCCTGAAAATTTTATAGAAAAAATACAGCCCTTTTTTTAAATGATATTTTAGTGATTGCGTGTTTGGAAATATTTACTTTTAAATTTTTCAATTATTTATTATTTTCTTGGTTTTTCAGTATTAACTACTCAATACAATTTTTTAGATTTGCATTTAATTATCAAGAACCACTATGGGACGAGCATTTGAATTTCGCAGGGCACGTAAGGAAAAAAGATGGGGACAAATGGCCAAGTCCTTTGTTAAACTAGGTAAGGAGATTGCCATTGCTGTAAAACAAGCTGGACCGGATCCTACAATGAATTCCAGGTTAAGGGTTGCAATGCAAAATGCCAAAGGGGTAAACATGCCCAAAGACCGCATTGAATCAGCTATAAAAAGAGCATCATCTAAGGATGAAAAGGATTATCAGGAAATGATATATGAAGGATACGGCCCACATGGTATTGCTATACTTGTTGAGTGCGCAACTGACAATCCTACCCGAACTGTGGCTAATATTCGTATGTATTTCAACCGATCAGAAGGTACTTTAGGTAAAACAGGTTCACTTGAATTTTTATTTGACCGAATTGGAGTATTTAAGTTTCCAAAAGAGGGTATAAGTCTTGATGATATTGAACTCGATTTAATTGATGCAGGTGCTGAAGAGGTTTTTGAAGAAGAAGGTGAAATTGTTGTTTACACTGATTTCACAGCATTTGGAGCCATGCAAAAACTACTTGAAGAAAAAAATATAAATGTAAGCAGTGCAGAATTACACCGTTTCCCCCATAATGTTGTAGAGCTTAATGAGGAACAACAAGAAGATATTAATAAGTTGATTGAGAAGTTTGAGGAGGATGAGGATGTTCAGGCTGTTTTTCATAACATGAAATAAGGATAATTGCATTTCTCTTAATATTTGCATCCTTAATTCTACTTTTTTAAAGCTGGCTCATAGCTTCTTTTGTTTTTTTACCATTTAAATGTGTAATAAAAGGATTATTTCTAGTGGAATAAATTTATTTATCTTCCTTTTAATTCTTAGCAAATTTTTATTTTCCTTTTCACTTTCATACTAAAGCTGCTGCAATTGACAATTGTATGGAGTTTTTGCTATTAAATCCTTTTCTTAAGGTTAATTTGAATTGCCACAAAGCTTAAACTGGGCATAAAAATAAACAAAGGCTTAGGCTTATCCTTTTCTAAAAAAAAAATCTTCCATCAGTTTTTTTATTATTTAATCTTTAAAGTTTTTCACCCTTTTCATTCTTAATATAAAGAAAAAATTTATGATTTTCGATCATGCATTATTTCTATTTTCTATTTAATTTTAAATAAACGGAAAAAAATACCTGAAAAAACTGAAGGGAATTTATAATTCATAATTATGTTGAATTGAAATGCACTTAGGAATGGTATCAATAACCAATATAAAAAATAAATTATGAGAAAAAAGGTAGTATTAGCATTTAGTGGAGGAATAAGTTCCTGCTATTGCGCTAAATTTTTGATTGAAACAAAAAAGCTGGAAGTTCATGCTGTAACAGTAAATACAGGAAATTTCACGCAGGAGGAATTAAAAGAAATTGAAAAAAAAGCATTGCTATTAGGGGCAAAAGATCATACTGTTTTAGAAGAAACAAATAAATATTATGAATCATGCATCCGGTACTTGATTTTTGGAAATTTACTTAAAAACAATGCTTATCCCTTGTCTTTAAGCTCACAAAGGGTTTTTGAGGCTATTTCAGTGGCAGGTTATGCTAAAACCATACATGCGGATTTTTTGGCCCATGGCTGCAAAGGCAAAGGCAATGACCAGGTTAGATTCGATTTAATATTTAACACCCTTGTGCCTGGAATAGAAATATTAACTCCTTTAACGGAAAAATTAATTTCAAGGAAAGAAGAAATAATGTTTTTGCATTCTTTTAACTTTAATGTTGAGGGATCTAAAAACAAGTATTTTGTGAATAAGGGATTATGGGGAACTTTAATTGTTGGGAAAGAAACATTAACATCAAAAGAGAATCGTCCAGAAACTGCATTTCCAAACGAATTAACCGATACTAATGCTCAGGATATTATCTTAACATTTGAAAAAGGGGAGATAAAGGCAATTAATGGAGTGTTTTTCAATTCACCTGTTGAAGCAATTTATGAACTCGATATGCTTGCAACTCCTTTTGGAATTGGAAGAAATATACATGTAGGAGAATCAATAATGGGGATTAAAGGTAGAATTGCTTTTGAAGGGGGAGCACCATTGGTAATAATAAAAGCCCATAACATGCTGGAGAAACATGTGCTCGCTAAATGGCAATTGTATTGGAAGGAGCAATTATCGGCCTGGTATGGAAATTTATTGCATGAGGGGCAATTTCTTGATCCAGTGATGAGAAATATTGAAAGATTTTTAGAGGACACACAAAAAAATGTGAGCGGAGAGGTTTATGTTTCTCTTGCTCCACAACGCTTTACTGTTACAGGAGTGAAATCACCTTTTGATTTAATGTCAGATAAATTCGGGAGTTTTGACCAGATGGAAAGCACCTGGACAAGTGATGATGTGAAGGGATTTTCAAAAATAACAGGAAATCATGTCTCCATTTGGCATAAGGTAAATGGAATTAAAATGAGTATAGAAGGTCAATTAAATCAATCAAATGAATCAACTGTTCAAATAAATAATCATTCAAGCCTGCTTGAGGACTAAAAAAAAATCAATGAAAAAGAAAAAATTATATATAATCGCAATAGGTGGGAATATTCTCGATGATCAAGACAGACTCAATAATTTTCTATTGGATTTTTCACAAATAAGGACAAATAAGATTCTTGTTCATGAAGGTGGAGTTATGGTGAATGAAATTTGTAAAAAGTTAGGTGTGGATCCAGAAAAAAGTCATGGAAAAAAATCACTGGATCAAAATGCTTCTAAAATTAGTGCTATGGTTTATGCAGGGCTAATAAATAAAAGTATTGTTGCTAGGCTTCAAGCAAATCAATGCAATGCAATAGGCTTGTCTGGAGTGGATGCAAATATAATTCCCGCGGTTAAAATAGAAGAGAATAAAGAAGGATATGTGGATAGTGAAACCATAAATGTTTCTGTTATTGCTGCACTTATTGAAAATTGTTTAATTCCTGTAATTGCCCCAATTTCCCATGATGGTAATGGTAATTTTAAAAATCTTGATCCTGACAATGTTGCATCTGAACTGGCCGTTGCTTTCACTAATTTATATGATGTTCATCTAATTTATTGTTTTGAAAAGAAAGGGATTTTAAAGGATATTTCAGACAATAATTCTGTTATTCCCAAAATCACTCTTGAAAATTACAATCATTTGAAAAAGGATGGAGTAATAGCAGAGGGAATGACCCCAAAGCTAGATAAGGCTTTTAGTGCATTAAAAAGGAAAGTACTATCTGTTCGAATTTGTTCCGTTGATAAATTACTGAATACTGTTAACTCTCCGGAGAGGGTTGGAACGGAACTTTATGTTTAAAAACGGTTTATACAATATAAAATGTATTTTTCTAATCCATTAAAAACATAAAAGATGTAGTTTTGCCGAAAAAAACAGATTTAAAAATGACTACAAAAAACATAGCTATTATAGGAGCTGGCAATATTGGAATTTCTTTGGCAAAAGGGCTTGTTTCTTCTGGAAAATTTAATGCAAATCATATTGCTCTTGTAAAAAGAAATACAGCAACAATTGCGGAATTCACCAAAATGGGATATTTGGTAAGTAATAACATTGAGCATGCAATTTCAAAAGCGGATATAATTGTACTTGCCGTTTTGCCTCAGCAGTTGGATACAATGTTAAAGGAGTTAAAAGATTACACTGTTCCTGAAAAACACCTTATTGTTTCGGTTGTTTCAGGTGCTCCAATATCAGGAATTTCTGGCTTTTTAAATCCGGAAATTCAGATTATAAGGGCAATGCCAAACACGGCTATAGCAATAGGCGAATCAATGACTTGTATTGCTTCTGGTAATGCCAATGCTGAGAATATGGCTTATGTAAAGGCAATGTTTAATGCAGTAGGGGAAACAATTGAAATAAAGGAAGAATTAATGACATCCGCAACTGCATTATGTGCATGTGGAATAGCATTTTTCTTAAGGGCAATCAGGGCAGCATCTCAAGGAGGTATCGAACTGGGTTTTCATGCTGATGAAGCGCTTAAAATGGCTACACAAACTGCAAAGGGAGCAGCTTCATTACTGAAAATTTCGGGTGGGCATCCGGAAAATGAAATTGATAAAGTTACCTCGCCTAAAGGATGTACAATTGCAGGATTGAATGAGATGGAATACAAAGGTTTTAGTGCAGCAATGATAAAAGGAATAAAAGTATCAGCAAAGAAAGCAGGAGAATTGTATTAGGATAAATAATTTAAAAAAAAAATAAATGGAGAACGTGTTGAAACAAGAGAAAGGGATACCCATAATTAATTACACAATGGATGAATTATACCGCGAATCCTTAAACTTGTTAAAAGAACTTATTGCGGTGGAGTCTTTTAGCAAACAAGAAGATAAATCAGCAGAAATTTTAAGTGATTTTTTTAGTAGGAAAAGAATTTCACATCAACGCAAGTCTAATAATTTATGGGCTTTTAATAGAAATTTCAATCCCAAATTACCTACTATTCTCTTAAATGCTCACCATGATACAATAAGACCCGCATTTGGATGGAGTATAAATCCATTTTTTCCCCTTATTGAAAATGGAAAAATTTATGGCCTTGGGAGCAACAATGCAGGAGCTGCTTTGGTTTCTCTAATCACTACTTTTTTATATTTTAACGAATATGAAAATCTTAAGTACAATTTAGTATTTGCAGCAACTTCGGAAGTTGAAATTTCTGGCAACAATGGAATGAAACAGATATTTTCTAAATTAGGTGAAATTGATTTTGCAATAATAGGAGAACCAACCAAAATGCAGTTAATTATTGCTGAAAAAGCCTTACTTGTACTTGAATGTGTTGCCCATACAAAACCAGGATTTTCCATACAGGAAAATGAAGGAAATGCAATTGAAATCGCAATGAATGATATTGCCTGGTTTAGAAATTTTAAGCATTCTAACCTTTTAAGTCCATTAAAAATAGTACTTACCAATATAGAAACAACAAATACAGGTGATAATGTTTCTAAATCATGTAAATTCACAGTAGAGGTAAGAACAGGGGAGACTTTTGACATAGATGAATTGCTTGAACTTATTGGCAAAAACATTTTTTCAGAAATAAAGGTGCTATCTTCCGGGTTAAATTCAGATATTATTGATAAAAGTCATCCTTTAATTAGTGCTGGAACAGCATTGGGAAGAAATATTCTTTCTTCACGCGGTACCAGGGACAAAGCATTAATTGATGTTCCTTCCTTAATCCTTGGACCAGGAGATCCAGCTCGATCATATACCTGTGATGAATTCGTTTACCTCTATGAAATAAACGAGGGAATAAGCATGTATATAGCTATGTTAAGTAAGCTTTTACAATAACCAGGAATTGGGTTTATTTTGAAATGAGAAATTTTTTCAATGATTTGAGAAGTTTTGGTCTAATCCTAAATTAGTACACCCAGCTGTTTAATTAAAAACTTTTTTAATGTTTTCCATAAAACGTTTTTTCTTTGGGTGTGCATTTTTTATTGTAGGCTTAATCCTTTTATCCCTCTTTTTTCCAATTATTAAATCCCAAATATTATTGTTGTAGGGGTTTTTTTTCACAAAAGGGGGGCAATTTAATTTTAATGCTGTTTCTTCTGGCAAAGGCGGAAATGTAAGTTTTTTCTTATGTTTAAAATCTTTATCTCCATAAACATTATTCATGAAATTGGCCCAAATAGGAAGAGCCATTTTTGAGCCTTGGCCTAATTGGGAATTTTTAAAATGAACACTAGGATCATCATGCCCAACCCATACTCCTGCAACAATATCGGGGGTGTAACCAACATACCACCCATCCACCTGATTTTGGGTAGTTCCTGTTTTGCCAGCCATTTCATTTTTAAAACCGTATTTATACCTCAAACTTATTGCCGTTCCGCTATCCACAACGCATTTTAAAAAATGAGTTATTATGTCCGCTGTTTCAGCTTCCATTGCCTTGTTTTTTAGGGGAAAATCAGATGAGAAATCTTTAATTATTTCACCGCTTGAAGTTTCTATTCTTTCTATATAAACCGCTTGTGTTCTTTCACCCCCATTTGCAAAACTTGTATAAGCGCTTACTATTTCTTCCAGTGAAATATCTGCTGTTCCCAATGCAAGAGATGGAACAGCAGGAAGCTCACTTGTAATGCCCATTCTTTGAGCCATATTTATTACTGGTTTGGTTCCGGTTTGCATGATTATTTTTGTGCTTATTGTATTGAGAGATTTAGTTAAAGCCCCCTGCAATGTATAGTATCCTTCATATTCTGAATTTGAATTCTCTGGAGACCAATTTGCAAATTCTTTATATATTTCCCTTTCATTGGAAATGTAATGGCAAGGATCTATACCATGCTCAATTGCTGCTGCATATACAATGGGTTTAAATATAGAGCCAACTTGTCGTTTTGATCGGATATGATCATATTTAAAATAGTTATAATCAATTCCACCCACCCAGGCTAAAACTTTGCCTGTTTGGGGTTCCATTGCAAAAAAACCGGCATTAAAAAAATTACGGTAATAACGAATGGAATCCATAGGACTCATTTGCGTATCCAATTCTCCGTTCCAACTAAAGACTTTCATAGGAATAGGCTTTTCAAAAATCGCATTGATTTTTTCCTCGGATAAATTTTTACTTTTCAACTCTTTATACCGTGAACTTCGAAATTTAGCTTTTACTTCACTCTCATTTTGTGCTGATTGTTTTTTTACATTTAAAGTACTAAAAAATGCCTTTTGCAATTCTTTTAAATGGGTATTAACCGCTTTTTCCCCATGCTTTTGCATTTTTGAATTTATGGTTGTAAAAATTTTAAGACCATCTGTATATAAATTATAAACGGACCCATCTTGTTTTGGATTTTCTTTTAGCCATTTTTGAATTTCAAGTCTTAAACTTTCCCTGAAGTAGGGTGCAAGGCCATCATTGTGAGTAATATTTTTGTAGCGTAAATTTAATGTTTGTTGTTTTAAGCTATCCACTATTTCTTTTTCCAAAAAGTTGTATTTAAGCATTTGATTTAATACTATATTTCTTCTATGAAGAGCCTTTTCTGCATTGGTTCTTGGATTGTAGGAAGAAGTTGCTTTTAACATACCTATTAAAACTGCGGCTTCATTTAAATTTATGTTTTTTGGGGTAGTACTGAAATACCTTTCACATGCTACTTCAATCCCAAACACATTTTCCCCAAAAGAAACTGTATTTAAGTATAGAGTTAAGATTTCTTCTTTTGAATAAATTTCTTCTAAACTCACTGCGATAAATACTTCTTTTATTTTATTAATGGTTAAGGAAAGATAATTATGTCTTTCACGGGGATAAAGGTTTTTTGCAAGTTGTTGACTTATTGTACTACCGCCACCGGAGCTTTCATTTTGCAAAATGAGCGATTTTACAAGAACTCTAAATAGACTCCTTTTATCAATTCCTTGGTGATCAAAAAAACGTATATCTTCTGTTGCGATCAGGGCATTGACAATATTTGGAGATATTTGTTGCCAGCTGGTATTTGTTCTGTTTACAAGGTAATATTTGCCCAATAAAACACTATCGGCAGAGTAAACCTCTGAGGCTACATGATTTTCAATTTGTTTTAGTTGATTGTGATCAGGCAATTCTCCAAAGCTTCCATTTTTAATAGAAAAAATAAATAAGGTTAGGCCAGCGCTGACAAGGATAAAAAAAGCAGCAAATAAAATAAGAATTTTTTTTAACAGGGGCATTTGCTTTTTTTGTTGTTATTTTTCAAACGTATCTAATGTAATTTTATTGATAGGTTTTATATTACAATTGCTGCAGAATGGTCCAGTTCTCTTTCATAAACAACCTCTATCAAGGCATCTTCATTTATAAAACCTTTGTCAACAGCATGTTTAGCTGCAAGTAATGTGTCTTTTATCAATAGCATTTCTACTCCAACATGGTTTAATTGTTTACCAATTAATGTAACTTTTTTTGCCTTTGATTTCTTAATGTCCCGAATATAAATTGCGAGTATTCTACCAGGAAATTCAAAACAGATGCTTTTATAAATTTCGGCATCCTTTTGTCCACTATCCCCAATTAGGATAAAATTCAGAAAGTCAAAAGTAGTTAAAAGATGCCTTATTTTTTTGATTTTATGCACATGTTTGTCCAACTGGTTTTTTCCTTTAAATAGATGCTTAAGCTTTAATGGATGGAAGTGCTGAAGCAAAAAAGGACCATCAGGAATATTTCGATGGCGACAAAAATCCAAAAGCAAATCATAAACATTCCATTGACTGCTTGAAACATAAAAGATAGGATTTTGATTATTGTCTCCTTTTCCACGTGAAAGTGCATTGTAAAAACCAGCTACTCCCTCAAATGGAAGTCTGGTAATGGCGTTTTTAAAAAGCATTAACCTTGTTTTTTTTATACTATTGGTAGCATGAGAAACAAGAACAGTGTCGTCAATGTCTGATATTACACCAAACTGCTTTTCGTTTTCTTTAAGAATAAGTACCTCTCCTGTTGCTGTTGTTTTTTTCTGCAAGGGTATTATAAAATCCAGTAGTTCGAGTTCCACAAATTGCCAATTTAAGTCTGGAATTTCCATCCCTATCAAATCAAATTTAAAATGAAAAAAACCGCGCTCATTTGTAATGCCAGTCATTTGCTTTCCCATAAAAGTTGCTTTTACTCTTACTCCTGGTATCTCATCGCTTATAAAACGCTTTATCATAGCCCTCATGTTTTCCCAAATGCTATGTTCCTCTATGGGCTTAGCCAAGCCTTTGTCTTCGGAAACAGTTCCTGAAATATAAAGAGACAACCTATTGCCATAGCCACGGTATGGAATAATCACAGGAATGCCAAGCCAGCCCATCTTTTGCTTGGTCCACAATCCTAATTTTCTGAAGGGATTTATTTTTTTCGCCCAGATACCTATTGATTTTTTTACCACATTTCCTGTTGTTGGGAATGGTTCAATTTACTAAATTACTCCTAACATTGCAAATCGCACTTGATTTAAATGAATCTGCTTTTTTTCCATCACCTGAAATAATTTTTTTAATGTAAAATAAATTTGATAAAAATCAGGGTCTTTATGGTATATTTAGCAGAGAATTTTATACCTGCTGGTTTAAAATATATTTAATTTTTACTGAGTTCAAAAATAATGATTGTCGATAAAAAAAAAGTTTTGTATGTTATTAATCCATTGTCAGGTGGTAATGACAAAACTCCCTTTGTTGATTCCCTGCAAAACTTCTCCATGGAAAATAACATGGAATACAAGGTTTTTTATACTACGGGAAACAACGATTTCATTTTACTTAAAGAACAAATTCTTGATTTTAATCCTGAAATAATAATTGCAGTGGGTGGTGATGGAACATGCAATTTAGTTGGTAGTACAATTGTAAATACAAACAAGGTAATGGCACTAGTACCTTTTGGATCTGCAAATGGGATGGCAAGTGAGCTTAATATTCCTGTGAATGTCTCTCAGGCGCTTCATATTTTAATTCACGGCAGGGTTAAAATAATTGATACCATTACAATTAACAAAAGGCTTTGCATACACCTTTCAGATATTGGATTAAATGCAAAAGTGATAAAACGTTTTGAAGAGGAGAAAGTAAGGGGAATTTATGGATATGCAAAACAGTTTTTCAAAGAGTTATGGTATTATAAGCCTTCCCGGTATGTGTTTTTGTATAATAATTTAAAGTTTAAAAAAAGAGCCCATGTAGTAGCAATTGCTAATGCCACACGTTATGGAACAGGGGCAGTAATTAATCCAAACGGAAAAATTGATGATGGCAAATTTGAAGTTTGCATTGTTAAGCCCTATCCTTTTTGGGGAATTTTTACAATAACCGCAGCTATCTTCCTTGGTTATTTAGATAAAATAAAGTATGCAGATATCAGGAGCTTTACAAAAATAACGATCATAAATAAGAGCAATCAACCCTTACATATAGATGGCGAAATTATTGAATTAGCAAGTGTAATTGAAGCGGAAATAAATCCCTTAAGCCTTAAAATAATTGTACCCTTATAAGGATTATTACAAAAAAAAATTTGAAAATGAATGAGCGACACATATCCATAAAAAAAACTGCAAGGTATTTTGTTTCAGGAGAAGTAACTAATGCAATCAATTCTGTTTGGATTGTTTGCCATGGCTACGGGCAATTGGCCAATTATTTTCTGCGAAAATTTGAAGTGCTTAACAATGGTAAAAACTTAATAGTAGCACCTGAGGGTTTGCATCGCTTTTACCTTGGAGGGTATTCTGGCAGAGTTGGGGCATCCTGGATGACAAAGGAAGATAGAATGAATGATATTAAGGATTATATTCATTTTCTGGATGATTTGTATTTGGAGATATTAAATTCATTTAATGGTAGGAAAGTAAAAATTAATGTATTGGGATTTTCACAAGGGACTGCTACTGTTTGCAGGTGGCTTGTAAATAAAAAATCAAAAGTAAACAATCTCATAATATGGGCAGGAGGATTTCCTTCTGATCTTGCCTTTGAACCTGACAAAACCCTATTTGATTCCATGGGGATATATATGGTATTTGGCGATAAAGATGAGTTTATTAGTGCAGAAGAATTTGAAAGTCAGGAAAAAGTATTAAAACAGCATAAGATTGAATATAATTTAATCAGGTTTGAAGGAAAACATGAAATAAATTCCCAGGTATTGACAGAGCTTTCTAAAAAGATTTAAATTCTCTTTAAAAAATCAAAATAAAATTTGTTGGTTAAAGTATTATCTCTGAATTTATCCTTAATTCACCAACCTCATAGCCATTAATAAAAGGCCAACTTGCCAATAATTCCTAAATAAAAAAAAGGGAACAACAACAATGGAGTTCCCTTCTATTTTTAAAAGCGTCATTATGATTTATGACTGAATAAATAAAACAAGCCTAATTGAAATCCTCTGTTGGATGAATTTACACTGCTATTATTGTAAATATCACGCAATCCATGATTGTATCGTGCATCTATTCCGAAATTTGATTTAAACACATAACTCATACCTAAAGTTATACCAAAGTCAAGGAAGTTTATATTCTTGTTTTGATATACATTAATATCATTATGTTTTGTTTCTGAGTTAACAAGAAAACCTATTTGAGGTCCAGCGTGAAGCCTAAATCCGTCATTTATCATATATTGAAATAAAACAGGAACATTAACATAATTTAAGTTTAAAGTAGTAACTCTATTGTTGAATGTATGTCTTGCACCCTGGTTAGAATAATAAACTTCCGGCTGCAGTCCAAAATGTTTACTCATATGGAAATGCCCAAGCAAGCCTGCATGGAAACCTACTTTGGAATCATGTCTTGTACCATTTCCGTATTTGATATTGTATAAATTTGCTCCTCCTTTAACCCCAAGGTTAAAATGCTGTGCACCTACAGTTCCAATCATTGTTATTGCAGTCAATGCTGCGATTAAATAATTTTTCATAATTTTTTGTGTTTGGTTAAGTTACTTGTCTTTAATTAATTTAAAGAGTCCTTTTTATTTAAGGCAAAGGTGAGGCTTGTTTCTTGTTTGCATGTTATACAATTTCAATTATAACTTGCACTATTCACACATTAAGGGTAGCAAAATAAAAGGAGTCAAATCCTTAAAAATTGGCTTTTAATTTGTTTTATTAGGAATAAAGTTTTGATTATTAAATAGACATGACAAAAAAATACACCTATAAATGCGTGGCTCTCACCTAATATAGAAGAAGTAATTGAAATATTTTTTAATTCCAAGTGCTAAAATTGGACTAGAGCAAGCCTTTGATATAGCAGATTTTGGGAAATTAATAGGCAGAAGGTAACTTATTACCTGGTATAAAAATAATTAGCGGGAGTGATTTTGTTTTGCCTGATCTTAAATTTAAATTAGTCAAGTTTCACTATCTATAACATGTTGAATATTTTCTATGAGCGAATTAAAGCGAAAATTATCTTGAATTTCATATGTATATAATTTGTTTTTTTAAGGTCATATGGTATAGCCATGTTATATTCATTAGCGTTTGTGAACGGTTCGTGCATGGCTATTTCATAGATAGATTTACCAACATCAGAGGGATGAAAATTAAATTGCTTCATTGCTGGAGGTGTGAATTTTCTTAACACTAAATTTGCATAAATAAATAATTGCGGAATTATAGTAATTAAAAAAATAATTTTCAAATTCTTCATTAAGATCAATTAGATTTTTAATGACTTCCTTAGAATGCATGATTATCATTTTTTTAAGTGAAAATTAATTCAGATAATTCAATATTAAATAAAACAATCTCAAATAATACTTAAACACTTTACTTAATAGTGAAGTATATACCCATTTTAATCCATCTATTTCAGGATGTTTTTTGCCAAATGCTTGGATTAATTCCAGTGTTTTTAAATCTAAAGGAATGGCAAGAAATAACCTTGTTTTCTTATCATTATTCATCTTTTTTACAAAACATATTTTACGCCCTAGTTTATTTGAAAAAATTCACTTTCAATTTCATATATATTGAGGATAAATTGCTATTAATTGGGTATTTTAATTCTTGGAGGCATGGTAAAATACTTTATAAAATAAGGCAATTACATGTCAAATATAACATTGGCAAAATAATTTCATTTTGAAAAAGGAAATAAAAGTACCAATGATCTTTATTGAATTGCTAATAATATTGTTCATTGCTTTTATTGTTTCAGGGATGTTTTATTACATATTTAAAAGCAAAAGTAATTGTCCAGGAAATGTTCTATTGTTTTTTGTTGTCATTTTTCTTGCATCAGTGGCAGAAAGGTTATGGATTATACCCGTAGGCCCTGTTTTTTTTGGTTTAGCCTGGGTTCCAATTCTAATAGTGGGTGCCATATTCGCTTTTGTTTTATACGCTGCATCAATGAGTCCAGTAAACTATAAATCAGTTGAAAAAAAATACAGAAATAATGAATAAACATGAAAAAACTTCATTGGCAATAAGTGGGTTTATTTGGATTTTGCTGGCAATTTTACTTGTTGCGGTAATAATTGGATATACTATGGATTGGATGCCATAAAAAAACCTGATAAACTCAATATATCACTATTCAATTTAACATGAAACAAAATATATTCATTAAATAATTATGAAGGCAGTAGTGATCTATAAATTCGGTGGACCCGAAGTTTTGAAGGTAAGTGAGGTTGAATATCCAAAGTTGAGAAATGATGGAATAATTATTAAAGTGTTGGCCAGTAGTGTAAATCCAATTGATTGCAAAATCCGGGAAGGATTTCACACTAAACAGGCATTGCTAAGGCCTTTGTTTATGGGCTATGATATAGCCGGAGAGGTTATTGAAATAGGAAATGATGTAAAGAAAATTAAGGTTGGGGATTTTGTTTATGGTAACCTTGAGAGTGACTCCGCGGGAGCTTATTCCCATTTTGCACAAGTAAGGGAAAATGCAATTGCAAACAAACCTGACAATATTTCCTTTTTTGAAGCTGCTTCTATTCCATATGCTGGTTTAACTGCATTACAATCTTTGAGAGATTATGCAAATTTACAGGCAGGAGAAAAAATATTGATAAATGGAGCTTCAGGAGGAGTAGGAAGCTTTGCTGTTCAATTGGCTAAGGAAAAAGGAGCTAAAGTAACAGCGGTTTGCAATGCAAAGCACACAACAATGATGCAGGAATTAAACCCCGATTATTTTCTAGATTACAACACTACTGATTTTACAAAACAGAAAGAAAAATACGATGTGATTTTCGATGTTAAGGGCAACAAGAACTTTGACAGCTGTTATCATTTGCTTAATAGCAATGGTAGGTATGTTACTACTGAACCAACAAAGGGTGGGGGGATTTATAATTTGTTTTTAAAACTCACTCAGGGAAAAAGTGCAAAATATGTTAAAATGAAAAGCAATGCTGATGATCTTGATTTTTTGACCAAAATGGTTAAGTCAAATAAAATCATTGTTTTTGTAGATTCTGTATTTCCACTGGATGCCTTGCCACAGGCACATTATTACCTTGAAAACAATCATCCTAATGGAAAAGTAGCAATTGATATTGGTCATTAAACCGGTTTTGGAATCATCTCCAATGGAATAATAAATTATTGCTTAGCACCTAGGAAATTTTTTCCTTGTCCAAGAAAAAGAATCAGCAATTTGAATTTTTATATGATAGCGTGTGATTTCGGAGAGACAGAATAGTCCACAATCCTTTAGATAGAAGCATTTAACACCTTTTGTATAACTCTCAAAAACTGAGCAGCCAAACGTTTCGTGCTTTATCCTTTTTACCTCGCGCACAAAATTTAAAATTGCCATCTGTCTTGTCCTGAAATAGGTTTACACTAAAAAAGTGTAAAATGGACAAAAAAATCATTCAAAAATCGAATAGACTTTTCAGCGAGTCGGAGAAACATGAAATTATAAAAGAGCTGTTTGCAAACCA
>JACCXN010000101.1 GCA_013696965.1 Bacteroidota bacterium
CTCCTGTTTCTACTGTTCGCATTTCCGCCGCCATCCGCGGTTACAAATCTATTAACCCAGCCTCTCAGGCTGATGCTTGCCGATGGGGCCGTTTCGTCCCTCCAGGGCTTGGGGTATCCGATGAGCCAAGCCGGGCTCAGCATCTTCATCGGTCAGTACGAGTTGCTTGTCAAAGACGCCTGCTCTGGACTCAACTCGGTAGTAAGCCTTTCGGCCATCGGACTATTCTATGCCTATGTGCTTTACGGTGCACATATAGCTTACTCCGGCGTGTTTTTCATGATTATGGTTGTGGTCGCGATATTGGCGAATTTTATCCGAGTTCTGCTTCTCATTCTAATTACCTACCATTTGGGAAACAGCGTCGCTCAGGGGTTTCTTCACGATTTCGCGGGGCTCACGTTATTCGCGCTCGCTATAGGCGGTATGCTTTTGGCCGACAGGGCAGCCTCTCCTCTCCGCAGATGGATGGGAGTCGAAAGATGAATTCCTCGCGCTTCCCTGGTTTGTCGAGAAGAGGCTTTCTGTTCGCGGGAATCCTTGGCGGCGGGGTTGCACTAACCGAGGGGTTTCGGCTTGCCCAGTCCGAAGTGGGCGAGACACTAGACGTAGAATCCCTCACCCCTGACACAATCGGTGACTGGCGCAGAATGGCAGGGCCGGAGATGATCGTGCCGCAGGATAGCGAACCCTCCCGCTTCTACGAAGAGGAGCTTGCGCGCGCCTACGGGGGGGCAGGACTTCCCCTCGTGATGCTGGCGATCGCGTACGCGAGCCGTCAGGACGAGCGCCTCGAAGTACACCGGCCGGAAGTTTGCTATTCGGCGCAAGGCTTTGAACTGACTGCAGCTCGGTCTATTGACGTCCCTCTAGCCGCAAACTTGGCGGTTCCGGCCGTCACGTTAATCGCGCGCCGTCATGACCGTTCTGAGCAAATCGTCTACTGGACCCGAATTGGAAAACTATTTCCACGCACCCCTACAGAGCAGAAGTTTGCTGCCTTGCGTTCGTCGTTGGCCCTTCAGATCCCCGACGGAATGGTCGTTCGGATCTCAACGTTGGGCACAGCGGAAAAGGACGTGCTCACCATGGTTGATTTCGCGCGTCTTCTACTAGCGTCGAGCCCTGCCCCCCTCAGGCATGCCTTAGCAGGTTAATCGTCTTCAGCCCTGCCGACTAAAGGGTTTCAGAACCAGAAAGATATAAGATAGTGTCGCGATGGTGGAGCCCACTGCGACAAAATGGCGTCCTTCATTGCCGAGAAAGTTCGAAATCGCACACCCAAGGGCAGCGATCATATACTGGTAGAGTGGATCATGAACTTCAGGTGGATCAAGAGACCTTTGAAGAAACAGGAGAATGAGCCCCGCGAAGATGCCGACTGTGATGAAGTCGTAAATGGTGCTCATCCTCCAAGGCTATTCCTGAAGAACAAGAGACGCAACGATCATCGGGCGCCTGCTAACAAGCGCACGCGACCACTGCTTGTGGTTTTTTTTGTGTTGGTAGCCGGGAGTGCGGCGTTCTGGTTGCTTTCTGACCGCTTAGAGGCGGTCCCTGAGGGTCAGGTAATTGCAATCGTGGATGGCTACGAGATCACCACAACTGATCTGGCCACCGAGGCCCGCATGCTTGGAGTTTCAAGTGAGAGCGAAGCTGCGAGGCGAGCCGTGCTGGAATCGCTGATAGACCGGCAGATTTTGGTCGGCGCAGCCGTGGCACAAGGGCTGGATCGTGATCCTCATTTTCAGGCCGAGCGCCGACGAGCCGAGCAGATGCTACTCGCCCGGCTCGCGCTGGAAGGTTGGGCAAAATCTGTTGAGCAGCCCACCGCGGAAGCCGTCCAGCGCTTCATCGCTGATCATGGCAAGTTCTTTAATGAACGGCACTTAATCACGCTAGATCAAATCCGTTTCACGCCCGCTACAGCCCTTCCACAGCATGTAATCGCAGATATGCAAACCATTGAGGAGGGGGAAAGATGGCTGACATCAAGGAGAATTAATTATGAACGCGGCACGGTGGTGCTCGATACAGTTACCTTGCAACCGGAGGCTGCAGGTCGGATCGTGCATATCCCGACTGGCAGTATGTTCTATCTTAACGAAGGCGGTAGGGGGGCCCTCTCCAGGGTGATGGCTCGCGAGCATCTTCCGGTTTCCCATCCAGAGAGGCAGGTAATCGCCGGCCGAGTGCTGAGCGGCAAGGCCGTTTCTGGGGCTTTTCGCAACAGCCTGCGGACGAAGAGAGGGAATGCGAAAATACGCTACCAAGA
>JACCXN010000102.1 GCA_013696965.1 Bacteroidota bacterium
ACATTGCATATAAGCAAGTGGCGGTCTAGGTACTCTATTGCAAAGCCTGGAATTTCTATTAACTTTGCTGCTCGCGGTTATTGGTTCGGTGCTGTAATCGCCACCTGCATATATGCAAATAACGTTATGCGGCAGCCTCTTTTTTCGCTAGTCAAAGACAGGATTGGTGGCCTTTCTTGCCTTTTTCACTCAGTAACTTTTCTGCAATTTTCAAATACCGGAGCAGCCCTACGCTTCGTAATTTAATTTTTTCCTCGCGCACAAAAATTGAAATCCCCCAGACACACAAAACAGCACTTATACTTTTGCCACAACCCCACAGGCCCTACACACCTTGGCAAAAGTATAAGAGCTGTTTTCTCCTGCCCCAATTCCTGCTATATTTAAATTAAAATAGTCTCTGCTTTTCAGAGCTTTTTTTATTCAAAAATAAAATCATACAAAGGCTACACATCTAACCAAACTATTGAACAACCACCTTAAGCACAACTGGCCCTTCAATTGTAAATACATGGACAAAGTATAATCCTTTCGAGGCCATTCTTAAATTAAATTCACCAGAAGTTGTATCGAATATAAAACCATTGAACACCTGACCGGTAAATGTATAAACCTTTATGGATTCAATTTCATTGTCAGCTTTTATCGCAAACAGTCCATTCCCTGGATTAGGCATGATTTGAACAATGGGTATTGTTGTTCTCTTTTCTGCTTCATTAAAAGTCACAGAGGTTGTAATAGCTTTATTACTCCATGCCCCATTTGATTCTGTACCAATAAAGACAACTTCCCCATCGCTTGAAAAACAATTAAGTTTACTCCCAAAATCCTGCTCATCCCCAAAAAGATTCCATGTTTCTCCATCATCATCAGAATAATAAACATTAAAATCGCTTAAACCAAATAGGACATTATTAATGGAATGTATAGAATTTACCATTAAAGTATCATTTACCGTTTCCCAAAATTCAGGATTCTCAAATTGTGTTTTATAAATACCATTGCCAGAAATAAAAACAGTATTATCATGGATTGCAATAGATTTTCCAACAAAATGATCAGGAAGCCCTTCTTCTATTAATACCCAGGATTTTGATGGATCTGTGGAATAATAAACACTGTTGTCATTACAGATCCCACGTCCATTCCTAAGCTCTCTTATGAAAAAATACTTATCGTTTTTCATATCAAAATCAATACCAGCAGGGTAGCATGTTTCCCCGTATGGCTCTTTAAAACCCTTGGTCGTGGTTGTATCCCAATTCCTCCCCATATCACCAGAAAGTAAAATTGATGTACTCATCCCAATTAAATTTTCGTTCCTTTCTTTTACTTTAAAGATATAATTGTTGTGCTTTTCAACAGTCCAATAAGCTTGGGGATTGGTTGAAAAAGCTAAATGAGATCGATAGTGGGCATAAGTGGTATCACCTTTTTTAGATAAATTTAAAAGTCCAGTACTAATGTTATAAGCAGATAAATTCTGTGAATATGTAATGAGTTCATTATCAGCTCCCAACAAGTAAAACACCCCCCCATGATAATCACCAACTGAAAAATACAGTTTATCCTCATATTGCCCCATATCAATAATACTTGAAGGAAGTTCTTGATGTACATGCTCGATTGACCAACTTAAATCATTTTCAGTAATTGTGGCAAGTCCTTTCCCGGATTTATAAAGAGTTCCATCAAATAAAATCAGGTCTTGGGCTCCTATTGATGGAAGGTTTCTATTCCATTCTTCCCAGGATTCACCTAAGTCATTTGACCTGAATACGCCATTGCCACCTGCGATAAATAAATCAGCCCCAACCAACGCCATACAAGATGGAGAAAAAGTTGGAGAATAAATCAATTTCCAGCTATTTCCGTTGTTAATCGACTTATAAAGATATCCGTGTCCACTGGCAAATATAATATTATCATGAGCTGTAAAGGTTCTTATGTCAATTAAATTCTTATCCGTTACCCAGGTTTCACCATTGTCATCAGAATAAGCCAACTGATTAAAGCCTGCGGCAAAAATCCTCCCTTTATTTTCAAAAAAATTTGCTGCATAATTATAATCAAAAGTATATACCTCCTTCCATGTATCCCCATTATCTTCCGATTTGTAAATAAAGGTGCGTCCACCCCAAACATAATTTGTTATAAGAATAGCTTTTTTAGTAGCTATCATGTCAGTGGCTTTAATTGGAGGATTAATTATAGACCAAGTTTTTCCTCCATCATTTGATCGGGAAAGGCCTTCATAATTATACCTGAAAAGGAAGTTGTCCTTTCTGCAAAATTTTCCCGGATAAAAGTTTCTTTTAATCCACTCTTGCTCCCCCTTCAATTTTATAAAATACCAGAACTGATAGTTTTTATCTACATTTAGGTATAAAGTATCCTCAAAGGTATATAAGTAACTATTGAATGTTTTAGGACTTTTTAATGGATACCACTTTTCAATTTGCTGTCCGGATACAAAGCCTAAACTTAAAGCTGGCATAATTATCAAAAGTATATACTTTTTCATTTTCTCTAATTTATTAAATAATAGAAAAAAGAATGCCGAAAAGTTTCATATTCATAAATGTTGAATAGTAACTATTTTTAAAAAGGATAAAAACCGGTTAAGACTACATCTGAAAGATGGAGTACTAATCGTAAAAGTCAGGAACGAAAACCCTTCCACGCAGGTAAGCACATTCACAATTCCCTCTAAAACCCATCCCACAAACCAAAAATTGTAAATAAGCTTACCTTCTTCCTTCCCCAGGCTAGGATTTAAATTTTTCCTCCCCCCTTAAAAAAAAATTAAATTACCCAACCACACAGAGCCACTGTCACTTTCATTAACGTTTTACTGTCCGCAACTAATCGTGACTTTCTATAAAGTGAGGAAGGCCGACCGCATAACATTGCATATCCTCAAGTGGCGGTCTAGGTGCTCTATTGCAAAGCCTTTAATTTCTATTACCTTTGCTGCTCGCGGTTTTTGGTTCGGTGCAATAATCGCCACCTGCGTATATGCAAATAACGTTATGCGGCAGCCTCTTGGAGCGCAATCTCCAAGAGACTTTCTGGTTGTTTTAACTTTTAGCATTTAAGAAATTTCCTGCAAACTTTCAACACCTGGAGATGCCATCGCTTCGTGCTTGTTTTTTTTCCTCACTCACTAAAAAATTAATATTGCCAGCGCAAAAATAGCACTTTCCATTTTCCCCTTATTCAAGGCCCATCACACAGAAAAATGTAAAGAGCTATTTCCACAGCGCAAGTGCCTGCATATATATTTCAGGAAAGTAATTGGCTTCTACAAGTAATTAAATATTATATTTGATTAATAACAAAACATTTAATAATGAAAAAAATAGTTTTACTTTTTTTTGTGACGATATTATTTGTTGATTCTGTAAAAGGACAAGAAGATTTAAAGATTCGAAACGAATCAATGAATAAAATTTCATTTGGAGTTAACATTGAACCATTTGCTTTAAAACCTATATTTAATGGATCGCGTTATCCATATTTTTATATCCTAAATTACAAGAGAAAACATAAAAAATATAATCTAAAAAGCGGAATAGAATTTAATTACACTTCCAGAAAAGATGGCAGAGGAAAAAAATACGTTTATAGTGGTTTATTAGGAAAAATTGGCATTGAAAGAGTGTTTCCTGTAGGGAGAAGAAATAATTTTTTATTAGGAGCTGAATTGGTAGGACTCACTCAATATTGGGTACGGTACCGCACTTATAATTATGGAGGTGGTATATCACCTGCTTGGCAATTTTTTATGACTAATAATATAGGTTTAACAACGGGTATTAATATCAATATTACACCTAGTCTAGATCATATCAAAGGTATTGATATCATGTTTGGAAGAATGCTATTTATAACATTAGATTATAATTTTTAATTTTAGAAACGTTAGGTAATGCTAAAAACAAAGAGAAGCAAAGTTTTAGAAAAGGTTGGTATGACAAGAGAAGGAATGAAGCGTAAAAAATTATCAATTAGAGGCGAATGGAAAGACAATTACTTTTACGGAATACTAGAAGACGATTTTGACAAAAACTAAAAGCTTTACTGCTAACAACAACAGGAAATGAAAATAATGTAATATTTGGAAAGGTTTGAAGTATAGACATTGCAGTTTTCCTCACACGGTGCAAGCACTTTTACAATTCACACCAGCCATTCCCGCAAACCAAAAATTGTAAAAAAGCTTGCCCCTCTCCCAAGAAGAATATTAATTTTTTATCCCCCCTCTTTTAAAAAAAACAAACACCCTCACGCACCGCCCAACTGTTGCTATTCATTGACGTTGTGCTGTTCGCAACTAATCGTGACTTTCTATAAAGGTAAAAGGCCGACCGCATAACATTGCATATCCTCAAGTGGCGGTC
>JACCXN010000103.1 GCA_013696965.1 Bacteroidota bacterium
TGTTGTTTATAAAACCAATTTTAAGCAAATCGTCTTTAAATTTTTGTGTAAGGTAGCCGGCCTTGACAGGGTTTGTTTCATTAATGCTTACCGTATCTGAAAAAACACAGCCCATTGCATCTGTTACCTTGTATGTATATGTGCCTGCTCCAAGGCCCGTGAAATTTCCTGAGGTGTTCGTTTGGCCTGCAATGGAATACACAAAGGGAGCAGTGCCATTTTGGATTTGGCCTAGTTTAAAAGAACCGTTGTTATCTCCGCAAATGCCATTGGTAACATTAACAGTATCTGGCCTTGGCTCTTTAACAATTACCCGAACAGGCAGAACTTTGGAGCAACTATCGGTACTCCAAATGCGGCAGGTGTAGGTTGTGGTTTTTTGCCCGGCAAATACAGGATTTGGGCAGTTGTAGCAACTTAAATCCTGCTGGGGAAGCCATTCGTAGTTTATACCCCCAGTTGCTGTTAATTGGGCTGTTGTGCCTGAACAGATTGTTGTGTCTTTGTTAACTGTGGCTTCAAAGGATTGGCAAGGGGAGGTATAGGCTAGAAAGAAGTTGAGGTTTATATGAACCCCGGCAGTATTTTGATTAGGCCACTTTTGATGAACAAGTTGAAAATTACAATTTGTACCATAAGAACTTATAAATGAACTTACATCTGCTAATCCATCAGATCCATCCATTGTTGAATTTGGTAAATCATCATCCAAGCCAAATAACTGATTGTTCTGATAATAGAAATGACCCTTTACCCCACCAACAGTCCAATTACTATTAACATTGTCAGCCAATCCAATAAGACCAATAAAATTGCCATTAAAAAAAACATTTCGCCCATTACCTCCCATTAAATTAGACCGGTCTGTAAAAACAGAGAATCCCACAGGGTTGTTAATATTTATAGGGTTTAATGAATTGATTGTATAACTCTCTTTTCCAATTAAATTTTGATTATTAAGTAAAATACTGTAATTAGTAAGTTGTAAGGAAGTGTTCTCATAAACAATAAACAAACTTACATAATTAAAGATTGCACATGCTGTATTTCCTCCAGAGGGCAATGGTATTGTAACTGGATAATTAGTGACATTTGGATTAATATCTGCGGTAATATCTCGAACAAATAAACTAATTGGTGTGGCACAAGCATGAACATGTTCAACAACAATTTTATGATCGAAAATAGTGGTATTGTATGTGATATTGTTTATTAAAAGATTAACATTCCCGGGAAATCCTTCACTGTAAAAAAACAAGTAAGCTTTTTTAATCGTGCTGCCCGGTTCAATGTAAACATCAAAGCTTCCACTACCAGCACCCATTCCTGTTGAAAATCCTCCAGCAGTTACCCCCCCCCGAACAATTCCTTGTTCAAAAATTATTTGACAGAATAAGGAATTGGTAGTAAGAAAAAATAAAATAGATAAAATCCTTTTCATGCCAAAGAAAATTATATTCGCACTCCCATTAAACATACATCATCCACTTGTTCCAGGTTGCCTTTCCACTGTTTAAAAACATTATTTAATATTTCTTTTTGCTGGGCCATTGATTGTAAATTATTGGCCAAAAGCAATTCTTTTAATTGGGAATACTTGAATTTCTTTCCCTTTAATCCACCAAACTGATCGGCAAAGCCATCGGTTAACAAATAAATGCTGGTATCTTTTTGTAATTGCAAGCAATGATTGGTAAAAGGAATAGGGCTTGGATGAAAACCAATGGGTTGTTTGTTCGGTTTTATTTCACTTAGCTGGATATCAAAAATTTCAGATTTTACTACAAATTCAGAGTTGTAGTTGTTTTGACTGATTATATAAAGTGGATTGTTTGATCCAGACCATTGCAATTCAAAGTTGGATAAATTCAAACAAGCAATGGAAATATCCATACCATCATTGCTATCGCCTTGTTTTCCAGCCTGATTTAGTTCTTTAATAATTCTGGTTCTAAGATGGTCTAAAATTTCAGAAGGGGAAATAAAGCGTTCAACACCTGTTATTTCATTTAAAAAAGCAACACCCAACATACTCATAAAAGCTCCGGGAACACCATGTCCTGTGCAATCTCCGGCAGCAAAATACCAGTAATTGCAAAAACCTAAACCTGCTTCTGAAGGAAATTGTTTTTCTAAGGACCAGTAAAAATCCCCGCTAACAATATCTTTAGGTTTAAAAAAAATGAAATGTTCAGGTAAGTGTTCCGAAACCTGGTCCTCTTCCTTTAAAATTGCATTCTGTATTCGTTTAGCATAATTAATACTGTCAGTTATGTCTTTGTTTTTTTCTGACAATTGTTGGTATGCTAATTCCACTTGTTGTTTTTGCTGTTCAATAATACCTTTTTGCTTTTGACTGTAACGAAAGCGTGTATAAATAAAACCAGCAAAAATCAACATAATGATTAATCCTGCTCCAGTAGCAAAATTCAATACTTTTTGACGCTTTTTCGCTTCTTTTTCAATTGCTATCTTATTTTGATATTCGGCTTCCTTGAGCACTTTTTGCTTTTCATTTTCATAATTCATTTGTTGTTTAATAGCGGCCTTTTGTGTTTCTTCATTAAAAATACTATCGCGCATTTTTATTTGAAGTTCATACATGTTGAATGCTTCTTTCCAATTTTTTTGTGCCTTATACACTTTGGAAAGCAATTCAGAAGCATCGGCAATGTTTTTTGGATAGCCTGATTCTTTTGCTATTTCCAGGGCTTGAGAACCAAAAGTATGCGCTTTTTCTATTTCATTTACTTTCCAGGAAATTAAACCCAGAGAGTTTAGTGATTCAGCAATTCCTTTTTTGTTTCCTATTTCCTTGTTAATGACAAGACTTTTATTGAAAAAAGCCAAAGCATCAGGAAGCTCATTTTTATTATAATATACCAAACCAATGCTATTAAGAGAACTGGCTATTCCCCGTTTATCGCCATTTGATTCATCAATTTCCAATGCCTGAAAATAATATTCAAGTGCTTTTTCTTCATTTTTTTTAGCGTAGTAAATATAACCTATGTTGGTAAGGGTAGCTGCTAATTGTCTATTGTTATTTACTTCCTTCCATATAGCTAAACTTTTATTGTAATTCTCGAGTGCTTTATCTATTTCCCCTTGATTTTTATAAATGAGTCCAATATTATTTAAGGCATTGGCTATTCCAGAAAGATGATTTATTTTTTCGAAAACTTTTAATGCTTTCCCATAATAATCAAGTGCTTTTACAATTTCGCCCTTGCTTTTATAGATGTATCCTAAATTGAGTAGGGCACTGGCCATTCCATAATTATAGCTCATTCCTTTTTGCGCATACAAGCTTTTTTGAAAATATCCAAGTGCCTTATTAAGATCGCCATTGTTAAGATTAAAAAAGCCAATATTTGCAAGAGCATCAGCCAATTTTAATTTCAATGCTATGAATTCCTCTTTTTTTAAAGTAGATGGATCAGCCAACGCATTTTGGGCAATATTAAACATTAACAGATTGTATTTGGGCCACAAATTATCATCCATGCATTGTTCAACAATAGCCCCTAACAGGTTTAGTTTTATGGTATCGTGTTTCGCTTTATGGAAAAGAGGAAGCAAGGAATCTAAAATTGCTTTATCATGTAAAGGCAATTCATTGTAATTAACCGAATCTACCAAAAAATATTCCCTACCCTGTTGATTCGCATTTATATCAATAAAAAAGAAAGAAAACAGTATAGAAAACAGAAAGCCTTTGTTCATGGTAACAAGTATACTGATTTTTTTAAATGCATGAATATTGAATGCAACAAAATGATAAAAAATTATTCAAAAAATTTACAATACCTACTTTTAAGTATATAAACACGATTCCAAATAGGGTGAATTACCTAAATCTATTAAAACTTTTTTCTTAAAAAACAAGGAATAAACAAATCAAACTTTTACTCCAATAATGCAAACATCATCTATTTGTTCCAGGCTTCCCTTCCACTTATCAAAAACACTATTTAATATTTCCTTTTGCTCTACCATTGATTTAAAATTATGCTCCAATAAAATTTTTTTTAATTGTGCGTATTTAAATTTCTTGCCCTTTGGACCTCCGAATTGATCAGCAAAACCATCTGTTAAAAGATATATACTGCTGTCTTTTTCCAGCTGAAAACAATGATTTGTAAATGGAGATGGATTAGGATGAAAACCAATGGGTTGTTTGTCTGGTTTTATTTCACTTAGTTTCAAATCTTTATATTCAATGTTGGATGTAAAGTCCGGGATGCTTAAATTTATATTGGCACCCTCTTTTTCGTTCTCTTTTTTCTCAGCAATTAGGTAAAGTGGATTGTTAGCTCCAGCCCAATGGAGTTCCTTTGTCAGAAGATCAAGCCTAATTATGGAAATATCCATACCATCTTTACTTTCGCCTTCTTTTCCATGTTGATTCAATTCTTTTACAATTTTATCCCTTAATTTATTCAGAATTTCAGCAGGGCTCAAAAGTTGTTCAATACTTGTAATTTCATTTAAAAAAGCAATTCCCAACATGCTCATCATAGCCCCTGGCACTCCATGGCCTGTACAATCAGATGCAGCAAGGTACAAGTATCCGTTTTTCTCCAAACACCAATAAAAATCTCCTGATAAAATATCTTTTGGTTTATACAAAATGAAATGAGGAGGCAAATCCCCTGAAATATGTTCTTCTTCCTGTAATAATGCTTCCTGAATTCGTTTTGCATAATTAATACTATCTGTAATATCCTTGTTTTTTTCCTCAATGTTATAATAGGCTTTCTTGAGCTCTTTATTTGCCCTATGTCTTTGCCTGTTTTCCTTGAAAATTACAACAGCCAAAACCATAACTATTACCAATCCTATTATAAAGGCGTAAATAATAATTCGTTTTTTATTTAATTCCAATCCTTGCAATTCTTTTTCTTTAGTTAAAACAGTAATTTCCTGTTGCTTTTTATCACTTTCATATTTTTGTTGAAGTTCTGTAAACCTCTTTTTTACATTTTCATCCAAAAGACTGTCTTTACTTTGACCATACAGCACATGGTATTTATATGCTTTTTCAAAATCCTTTGTTTTAGAATAAATATCAGAGAGCGTTACATAATTATAATAAACCGAAGTAAGGTCATTAATCTCCCTGGCTGTGATAAGGCTGCGTTGACAATAATCAATTGCAACAGAATAATTTCCTAAATCAGTATAAAGTATTCCAAGGTTATTTAAAGTCATGGATTTATTAAAAGGATCACTATATTGTTCGAAAAGCTGTAAGGCCATTTTATAATAATAAATGGCAGATTTTAAATCAGATTTATGCCAGTAAACAGTCCCGATATTATTTAATGTACCGGCAATTGCTGGATAGTCCTCCAATAATTGTTCAATTTCAAGACTCTTCTTATGCATTTCAATGGCCTTATCCAATTTGTTTTCTTTATTGAAAATAATTCCCATGTTGCTGTAAATGGAAGCAATACCCTTTTTGTTATCCAATAAAAGTTGAATTTCAAGTGCTTTTTCATAAAATTCCATCGCTTTTTTAAGATTGCCTTGATTTTTATAAATAATGCCAAGATTATTGTAATTGTTGGCGATATAATGCTTATCCCCTATAGTTTCTGCAATTTCAAGGCTTTTTATATGGTAATTTAAAGATTGATCGATTTTACCGACTATTCTATTCAAAACCCCGAGTAGAAATAAACTTTTTATCTGGCCTGAAATGAAATGATTTTTTTGTGCTAAAACCAGAGCCTGCGTGGTTAATTTAATGGCAGTTTCAGGTTGATGTTCTGCCAGATCCTGACCAATTTTATTTAATTCTATTATTTGAATTGTATCGTGTAAGGTTTTTAATTTTTGACAAAGGGAATCGCTGTCAAAAGCAAAAGAGTTTTGTATTAAAATCAAAAGGAAAAAAGAAAATAATTTAAGCTTAATTTTCATTTAATAATATGCATTTGATCGATTGAAAGTATTAAAAAAAAAATCGGATATGCTTTTTTTAATACAAGGTTTTTTAAATTCATCCTGTCAAATTATCTTCTCATGGATATTTTAATGGGTATCATTGTTCAAATATAGTATTAAATATTATTTTTCTTCAATCCTTTATTTGAAATTTATTAAGAAAATTTCCAATGAATACAATCCTTGTGAAATATTATTTAATAAAGAAATAAAGCGATGTTTAAGAAATTAAATGTTAAATTTATTCTATGCAAAAAAGAAGGTATGAGCATATAGAATACGATGGTTTTTTGAAAATTGAAAAAGCCCAAATTGAACATATTGATAAGTTAGGTAAATCACATTTATATTCAAGAGAACGCTTAATTTATGAAGATGCGGTTGCAGTATTTATAGTGAACAAGGACAGTGGAAATGTTGTTTTAGCAAAGCAATTTCGATATGCTATTTCTGATAAAATAAACGAACCACTATTGGAAATTATAGCAGGAAAGGTTTCTCCAGGCGAAGATCCTAAGGAAACGGTTTTGCGTGAGGCCAAGGAAGAATGCGGTTATCAAATAGAAAGTGAAAAGCTGGACTTTATAACTTATATTTTTGCATCTCCGGGCTATTCTACTGAAAGAATATTTTTGTATTATGCCGAAGTATCAAATGAGGATAAAGTAAGTGATGGTGGTGGCCTGGAAGAGGAAAATGAATTTATAGAAGTTATTGAAATGCCATTACCTGAATTTATGAAACGTATTGATAAAGGAGAAATCCATGATTCTAAAACTTTGGTAAGTGCTATGTGGGTAATGATTCATAAGATTCAGGCAATATAAAACAAAAAATCCCGGCTATTGCCGGGATTTTTCACAAAAAAGCATCCTCAATTATTTTACTTTTCCTGCTAATTCTGTTCCAGCTTTAAATTTCACTACTTTTTTAGCAGCAATTTTAATAGCTTTTCCAGTTTGAGGATTTCTTCCAGTTCTTGCAGCTCTTTTAGCAACTGAGAAAGAACCAAAACCTACTAAAGCAACTCTGTCACCTTTTTTCAAAGATTTTGAAGTTGCAGTTACAAATGCATCTAATGCTTTTTTTGCATCAACTTTTGTTAATTTGGCTTCAGCAGCCATAGCGTCAATTAATTCAGCTTTGTTCATTGTTAATAAATTAGGTTAAACATTAAAATGTAAACTATAAAACTGGAACAAATATAGACCAAATTACAGAAATGTCAAGTCTTTGTATAAAAATATTGAAAATAAGTGATTAAAAGCAGCAATTCAATTGTGTTTAATTGGTTTATAAGGCCTTTTTAATGCTGTTAATATTAAAACCTCTTAAAAACTCAACCGTATTCATTCTTTTTTTTCCTGCCAGTTGCAAATCTGTAAGATTGATAAAACCATCTTTTGCGGCAATTTTAAAAAATGTCTTCCCATCACTATGAATAGTGCCTGGCGTTTGTTCCTCTGAGGATTCAAAGGTTGAGAAAAATATTTTCAGTTGTACAATTTTACCATCCCCTGATCCTAGCTCCGTAAAGGCACATGGATAAGGACTAAGGCCACTTATTTTATTGTGGATTGTTCTACTTTTTTCATTCCAGTTTATTTTGCAATCCTCCTTAAAAATTTTGGGTGCATGCTTTATCTGCTCTTCTTTTAGAATTTCCATTTGTTTGGTTTGTGGAAAATCATTTCGTTCGATTGCTTTCACAGTTTTCAAAACTAAATGAGCACCCAGGTTCATTAATCTATCATGCAGTTCTCCTGCCGTCTCACGTTCAGCAATTTCAATTTTTTCCTGGAAAATAATATCTCCGGTATCAATTTCATGTTGAAGAAAAAAGGTTGTAACACCTGTTTGTTTTTCCCCGTTTATTAAAACCCAGTTAATTGGAGCTGCTCCCCTGTAATGGGGTAATAAGGAAGCATGTAAATTAAGTGTTCCAAAAGCAGGCATATTCCAAACTACTTCAGGAAGCATCCTGAATGCAACCACCACTTGCAAGTCTGCTTTTAAATCACGCAATTGTTTAAGGAAATCCTCATTTTTTAGTTTATCGGGTTGCAAAATATTTAGCCCCTTTTGAACAGCATATTTTTTCACTGCCGATTCCTGTATTTCTCTTCCCCTTCCAGCAGGTTTATCCGGAGCAGTAATAACCCCAACAATGGTAAAACCGTTTTCAATCAAAATATCAAGGGAAGCTACCGCGAAATCAGGAGTACCCATAAAAACTATTCTTAACATATCAGCGCTTTAATTTTTTCATTCGTTCTTCTTTGATTTGATGGTGGTAAAAAAAATTATTCAATGTAAAGCACAAGCCCTTTTAGGTATTCTCCCTCAGGATGAAAAATATTAATGGGATGATCGGCAGGTTGCGACAAATGATGAATAATTTTTGCAGTTCTGCCAGCCTCAATAGCCGCTGCAATTACTGTATTGGTAAAAAGCGGCCTTGATATTACCTGGGAACAGGAAAAAGTAAATAGAATTCCGCCTTTTTTTATTTTCTTCATTGCCTCCATGTTTATTCTTTTATAGCCCTGAACTGCATTATGGGTAACATGCCTGCTTTTTGCAAATGCAGGAGGATCTAGAATTATAACATCATATTTATCATCAATATCTTTTAAAAAGCTAAAAACATCAGCTGTGAAAGATTCATGATTTGAGGATTTTTCATTTAAGGAAACATTTAAATCTGTTAATTCCATTGCTTTTTTTGAACTGTCAACAGAATGAACCATTTTTGCTCCACCATTGAGTGCGTATACAGAAAAACCTCCAGTGTAGCAGAAAGTGTTTAAAACAGTTTTATTTTTAACATAATCAGCCAATAGTTTTCTGCTATCGCGCTGGTCAACAAAAAATCCTGTTTTTTGCCCGCCTTCCCAATCAATTTTAAATTTATTGTTGTTTTCAATAACCTGTCCACTTGTGGAGGAACCAAACAAATAACCATTTTTAGCTTCAGTTGCTGCTCTATCAGGCAATGTTTCAGCGCTTTTATCATAAACAGCCGTTAATTTTGAACCCATAACTTCTTTAAGGGCATCAGTAATTTTATTTCTTGCCAGATACATTCCCACTGAATGAGCCTGAAAAACTGCAGTTCCATTGTAATAATCCACTATAAGTCCGGGAAGATTATCCCCTTCAGCAAAAATTAACCTATATACATTTGTTTGTTTGTTATCCGAAAGGTTTATCAATGTTCTGAAATTAAAGGCCTGCTTAATTTTATCCACCCAAAAGTCATGGTTAATTTCCTTTTTTTCAAAGGAGAGAATTCTAACCGCAATGCTTCCCTGCTGGTAATGGCCAGTTGCCAGGAATTCATTTTTAGCTGAATATACCTCCACCAAATCACCATCCTTAACTTCCTGTTCAATTTTTTTAATTGCCCCTGAAAACACCCATGGATGGAAACGTTTTAAAGAATGTTCTTTTCCTGAATTCAGGATTACTTGAGGATAAAATGACATAATTATTTATTTTAAAGGCTACAAATGTATGAGTTTTAACCGATTTGAGTGCTAAAGAAACAAGATGTGCAAAAGAAGCTTTTAATCAGATATAAATTAAGGAATTCAATAAGTTAATTGCGGGATGCTTTTTGGCTTAATCATGATAATTTATAAAAATATTAAACCTATAAAAGTAAAATTCACTGGGATAATCTGAATCTGTATGGAAGCAAGGCATCTTCTGCCGCATAATCAACCCCAATCCTGGGTCCTGTAATTATTTGATTTTCTATTACACTTATTCCTTTTTCTTCCACCCAAATAATATTGCCCTGGAGAGAGAGGCCAGAAAAGGCCGTAGTAATTCCCAATGCCTGGGAAACAGTGCCAGGCCCTGAAGTCATTTTTGCAGTTGGTTTTGTAAGTTTCCTTCTTGAAAGTATTTCATCTAGTCCTTGAACAGGTTGAATTGCCCTTATCAAAACCGCATGAGGAATATCTTTAATATTGGTGACAATATTAAACAAATGATGAATTCCATAACATAAATAAACATAACTTACTCCTCCCTTAGCAAACATTATTTCTGTCCTGTTGGTTCTCCGGTTGTTGTATGCATGAGATGCTTTATCCACAATCCCTGCATAAGCTTCAGTTTCGGTGATTATTCCCGCGGTAATTATACCGTTAATATTTGTAAACAATACTTTTCCGAGTAGCTCTTTGCTTATCTGTACAACATCAGGCCTTAAATAAAAATATTTTGAAAGTATTGGCATAAGTAGTTAACGTAGTGCAATGAATATAATTTTGAAAATTTAACAAAAATCAGAGGTGAAAAATTTCAAAAAAAAATTCAAATAGTATCAAATGGAATTTATCCAGGAGTATTTACAATGGAGAGAAAGCAAACAGGATGAAAAGAGTAAAGATTAATTTTTATAAAAAAGCCGGAACATAAATTGTTCTGCTCTTTTTGCTTAATAGCAACAGGGAGTGCTTTGCCAGAAAAAAAACAAAACGTTTTAATTCACCCAGTGTAAAAGGTTTTCTTTATCTTTTATCTTGTTATTATCCATTAACCATTGAATAGCCTTTAATATTTTATCTTCTTTTATATCCTTGAAACTATCCACAAGGGCAACCAGACTAAGGGGAGATTTTTTCAAGGTGTTTTCTATGCAATTGGAAATGTTTTGAAATTCATCAGAACTAACACCATTTTTATTGGTTAGGCAAATATCACAAACCCCACAAGTATTAAAATTATTTTCTCCAAAATAGGCCAGCAATAACTGGCTTCTGCATTTGTGATTGCTTTGAAGGTAATGCAATACCGAATTCATTTTTTCCAAAGCTCTTTTCTTTCTTTCGAAATAATTTTCTTTAGAAAGGTAAAAGCTTTTTACATCCACCCTATCTGAAGTAAACATTAGTTGTGGAAGTTTTATTTGAGGCTGGTAGGAGAGAAGTTTATATTTATCAAGCATTTTCAGGTTCATGATTATTTTTTCTCGTGATATCCCAGCCCTTTTGCTCAAATCACTTTCATTTATTTTAACAAAATTTTCAAAACATCCCGAATAGGAGCGTAAAAGAAGCTTAATAAAATCATCATAATTTACATTTGATACCTGGAACTTATACAAATCATTGTTATTTACAATAAAATGAATGCGTGATGGCTGATAAAAAACTTCTGTTACAGAAATATATCCTTCTTTTTCTAAAATTTTAACAGCATTGTAAACCATCATAAGGTTTAGATTGTAATTTGCTGAAAAATCAGCTATTTCAAAGTCAAAAGAGGATCCTTGTCCTCCACCTGTTGCAATTTGAAAGTAATTACCAAGTGCGTGATACGTTTTTTTTATATCCTCAATGGATGGAAAAGAAGATTCTACATTTCTTAGTAAATCGCTAATGTCTGATTGATTGTAAAGAAGTGCAGCATAGGCTTTTTTCTCATCCCTTCCTCCCCTTCCGGCCTCCTGGAAATATGCCTCAAGTGTATCAGGTATATCCAGGTGAACAACAAACCTAACATCAGGTTTGTCAATACCCATTCCAAAGGCGTTTGTGGCAACAATTATTTTATTTTTATTATTCATCCAGTTTTCCTGTTTTGCATCCCTGGTATTGGCATCAAGTCCTGCATGATAATAATCGGCATTTATATTGTTTTTCACCAAAAAAGAGACAACTTCTTTTGTTTTTTTACGGTTTCTTACATAAACAATACCTGTTCCGGGAATTGAGGAAATGATTTTCAAAAGCCGTTTTAATTTATCCTCCTCTTTTTGCACAATGTAAGACAGGTTAGTTCTTTCAAAGCTTTTTTGAAACACTTGTGGCTTTTTGAATACTAACTTATCCTGTATATCTTTTACCACTTCAGGGGTTGCTGTTGCCGTTAAGGCAATTATCGCTTTATTGGGTAAAATTTCTCTAATTGCTGCAATTTTCAAATAAGCAGGCCTAAAATCGTATCCCCACTGGGATATGCAATGCGATTCGTCAACAGCAATAAAAGATACTTTCATTTGTTTTAAACGGGCTTCAAAGACATCATTACCAAGCCTTTCAGGAGATAAATACAGAAATTTGATATTCCCGTGTATGCAATTGTCCAATGTTATATCAATTTCCTGTTTTTTCATTGATGAAGTAATAGCTACAGCTTTAATTCCCCGTTTATTGAGGTTTTCAACCTGGTCTTTCATTAAGGCAATAAGGGGGGAAATTACAATACAAACTCCCTCAAGGGCAAGAGCAGGAACCTGGAAACAAATAGACTTTCCCCCACCAGTTGGCAACAAGGCAAGGGTATCATTGCCCTGTGCAATAGAGCTAATGATTTCTTGCTGCAATGGCCTAAATTGTTTGTAGCCCCAATATTTTTCCAGAATGTGACTAAAATTCATAAACAATGAAAGGTTTTAATAACCGTTAATGCTGTAATTATACAGTATATAACATAATTTGGTATAAAGATAATTTGATTATTATAGTTTTTATGACATAATTTGTATTTTTAGCTAAAACTTAACCATTACTATAACATGTATACCGATATTTCCTCTAATATACCTATTGATAGAATAGAAAAATCAAGAATAGGAGAAGTTGATTTTGATAAATTGCAATTTGGCAAAATGTTTTCTGACCATATGTTTGTGTCCGATTATATTGATGGTGCCTGGAAAAACTCCCGTATTTCTCCCTATAAAAAATTGGAATTAAGTCCTTCGAGTGCTGTAATTCATTACGGGCAATCCATATTTGAAGGAATGAAGGCCTATAAAAATGCAAATGGAGAAATCATGCTTTTCAGGCCAATTGATAATTTTAAAAGGTTAAATAAATCAGCAGAAAGAATGTGTATGCCCGTTCTTCCTGAAGAAATATTTATTGAAGGGCTAAAACAACTCATACTTGTTGACAGCAGCTGGATTCCAACAAAAGAGGAAGGCTCACTTTATATACGTCCTTTTATGTTTGCCTCTGATGAATTCATAGGAATACGCCCATCGGATACTTATAAGTTTATGATAATTACCTCCCCCGTGGAAAATTATTATACTGAACCTGTTAAAGTGCTTGTAGAAAATAATTACACACGGGCAGTTGAAGGTGGTGTTGGATTTGTAAAAGCGGCAGGAAATTATGGACGTTCCCTTTATCCTGCAAAAATAGCACAGGAAAAAGGATACCATCAATTGATTTGGACTGATGCAATTGAACACAAGTATATTGAAGAATCAGGTACTATGAATGTAATGTTCGTAATTGGAGATACTTTGGTTACACCTCCAACAAGTACCACAATACTCTCTGGCATCACCCGCGATAGCGTACTTACACTTGCAAAGGATTGGGGAATCAAGGTGGAGGAAAGAAGGATAAATATTGATGAACTGGTTGAAGCTTCAGAAAAAGGAATTCTAAATGATGCTTTTGGAACAGGAACAGCCGCTACTATTGCCCATATAGAACTAATTTGTTACAAAGGAGTAGATTTTCATCTTCCACCAGTTATTGAGCGTAAATTTTCCAATAAAGTAAAAGAAACCCTTCAAAAAATCAGAAAAGGCAATGCTGCTGATAAGCACAATTGGGTAGTAAAACTTAATTAAGCTTTTATTTTCTTCTTTTTGTCCTTTTTCTATCTGGTAATTAATGCATTAAAATCTTTTGCAGTAATTAGGGCTTGTTTTTTGTTTTTTTGATATATTTGCACCCTTAAATTTTAAAACAAATAAAATACTTTTGGCGAGGTAGCTCAGTTGGTTAGAGCGCAGGATTCATAACCCTGAGGTCCCGGGTTCAAATCCCGGTTTCGCTACCAACGGGGAATTCTTCATAAAAATTGGAGAGTTCCCTTTTTCTTTTATCTCCATTTCACACTGTTTCAAAGCAGTCCAGCCAAATACTTTTTCAATGTCAGGGGTTCGACAATCATCTGCTCTCTTATTATACCTAATTCCCTTTGAAAAAAGGAGATTTTGTAGTTTTTGCCTATGGGTAAAATCACTATGATCCCAGACTTCACGGATCAAGCGGAAAAGTTGGGGGGAATGAACAAAAATCATTTCTTTGCAAAAAATATTCTACGTGCAAAGAGATGAAAACCACAGCTTGGCAAACTTGATTTTGCCAGAAGGGATCTTGGAATTT
>JACCXN010000104.1 GCA_013696965.1 Bacteroidota bacterium
AAATTCCAAGATCCCTTCTGGCAAAATCAAGTTTGCCAAGCTGTGGTTTTCATCTCTTTGCACGTAGAATATTTTTTGCAAAGAAATGATTTTTGTTCATTCCCCCCAACTTTTCCGCTTGATCCGTAAGCGTTAACATTTCTTCTTTCTTCGGTGTAGTAAAATTTTACAAGGATTGGTATTTCTATTTACGTTCTTTTTGAATACCAATAACAATCTTCCATTGGTGAAGCACAAGGAGCACCGTGCCATCTTCCATTGAAAAGGTCTGTTTTGAAATAGGATAAACCTGATATAATATTCAGTCGTTTTGAAATTGTTCCTTCAACTCGTAGCCCTATAACATTTGTATAGTCAATTCTTTTGGAAGTTCCATGATTATAAGCAATGGTTGGCATAATGGAAAATCCTGTTTGCCACCCTACATTTCTTTTTTCTGTTTCTTGTCCCAATCCTGCCACCGTAAAGAAAAGAATTGAAAAAATTGTCGCAATTGTCTTTTTCATAGTCCTTTATTAAAATGTGGCATAACTCTTATATAATAAGAACAAATATAGTTCTTGCTTTCTCAAATTTAACCACATCTGGAAAAAAAAAGAATAGGTGTATTATCCAGAAAAAAGAAATAATTGCCATAATAGCGAAGGTGAAAACTCCTCCACCTACATCAAATAAAGGAAAATAAAGAAAAGAGTTCTATCAGTGTAAATAATAAAATGTGGTGCAAATGTGGTGCAAATAGGCAAAATAAAAATCCCAATAGATTGATAATTAATATATTGGGATTTTTATTTGCGGAGAGGGCGGGATTCGAACCCGCGGTACCTTGCGGTACACAAACTTTCCAAGCTTGCACGTTCGGCCACTCTGACACCTCTCCTTTTAATCAGGTTGCGAAATTAATAAAATAATTCATCCTGCTATTACTAATTTTTAATAAACGGTTTTTATCTTTTTAATTTGAATGCTAAAAAGAGATGCAATTAAGCTGTTTCTGTAATTTCCCCACGGATACTTGTGCGCAAAAGCGTTTTTATTTCATCTAAGGGTAAATTTTTTCCAAAAAGATACATTAATTTTGTAACAGCGGCTTCGGTTGTAATATCCGCACCTCCTATTATACCAATTCGATTAAAAACCGAACTGGTTTGGTATTTTCCCTGAACCACACTTCCACTGTTGCATTGGGTTATGTTTAGTATAACAACACCTTTGTTTAATGCACTTTCAAGATAAGAAAACAATTCCAAATCTATTGGCCCATTTCCTGCTCCAAAGGTTTCAAGAACAATAGCTTTTAATCCATCAATACTTGTAATTGCTTTTACCACTTTTGCACTTATTCCCGGGAAAAGTTTAAGAATTACAATGTTGGTATCCATTTGAGTGCTAACCTTTAATTTTTTTCCAGGAACATAATGTTGAATCGCATTCACATCATATTTTATGGTAACGCCTGCCTGGGCAAGAACCGGATAATTGGAGGATTGAAAAGCCTGGAAATGATCGGCATTGAATTTATGGGTTCTGTTCCCCCGGTAAAGCTGGTATTCAAAATAAATGGCAACTTCAGGAACAATAGGTTTTCCATCAATTTTTGCCGCTGCAATTTCAATTGATGTAATTAAATTTTCCTTTCCATCGGTACGGATTGTTCCAATAGGCAGTTGAGAGCCAGTGAAAATAACCGGTTTTGATAAATCCTCCAGCATAAAGCTTAATGCCGAGGCAGAAAAGGCCATTGTATCTGATCCATGTAAAATTACAAATCCATCATATAAAGTGTAATTTTCCTGTATTAGTCTGGCGAATTCAGCCCAGTTCCCGGGTCGCATATCTGATGAATCAATGGGTTTTTCAAGTGATATGGTTGTTATGGATACTTCAAATTTTTTCAACTCCGGAACCTGATCCGCTAAATGTTTGAAATCAAAAGCATGCAGCTCTCCTGTTTTGGGATCCTCAACCATTCCGATTGTTCCCCCTGTATATATTATTAAAACTGATGGAGTTACTGGCATAATGGTTTTTTAAACAGCAAAAACCTCCTTGGCATTTGCTGTGGTAATTTTTGCAATTTCATCTATTGGTAAGTTGTAAAGTTCAGCTAATTTATTTGCCACAAGGAGTAAATAAGCACTTTCGTTTCGTTTCCCCCTGAATGGAGCGGGAGCAAGATAGGGTGAATCTGTTTCCAGCACAAGGTGTTGAGGATTTATATCAATTATTGCCTTATCCAGGCCCGAATTTTTAAATGTTACAACCCCACCAATGCCAAGTTTGAAGCCTCCCAGCTTAATAATTTTTTCTGCTTGATCCTTTGTTCCACTAAAACAATGGAAAATCCCTTTCAATTCAGCATCATTCATTCGTTCCACTATTTCAAATGTTTTATCAAAAGCATCTCTTAAATGAATAATTATTGGAAGCTTATGCTTTTTGGCCAATTCTATTTGATGAATAAAAACACTCTTTTGTTCTTTTTCAAGCGTTTTATCCCAATATAAATCAATGCCTATTTCTCCTATTGCAAAAAACTTGTGTTTATTAAGCCAGTGTTCTACCTCCAAAAGCTGCCCCTGATAATTTTGCTTAACAGAACAGGGATGCAGGCCCATCATTGGAAAACATCGGGAAGGAAAATCTTTTTCCATTTGGAGCATTCCTTCTATTGATGTACTGTCAATGTTCGGTAAAAAAAACTTTTCGATTCCTTTTTCCACAGCACTTTGGATTACCTGCTCACGATCTAAGGCAAATTCTTGTAAATATAAATGTGTGTGGGTATCGTAAAAAACCATTTAACAAAATTAGGTATTTGAAAGTTTCCTACAAGTTGAATTTTCTTCAATTAAATATATTTATTCATTGGCAATTTAAAAATCAAGATCAGGTTATACTAAATCTTAATCAAAAACAGGAAATTACAAGACCTGAATAAATACTTATCTTTGCATTAAAACCAACAGTTTGCCTAAAATACTTATTATACGATTCAGTTCAATTGGTGATATAGTGCTAACCAGTCCGGTAATGCGCTGCATAAAGCAGCAAATTAGCGGGAGTGAAATCCATTATTTAACCAAAAAAATGTATCATCCTGTTTTAAAGGCAAATCCTTACATCGATAAAATCCATCTTTTTGAAAATAACCTGGATGAGTTAATTGCCCTGCTCAAGGCAGAAAATTTTGATCATGTTATTGATTTGCATAAAAACTTGCGCAGCCTTAGGGTAAAACTAATGCTTGGAAAGCCCTCCAATTCTTTCAATAAACTAAATTTTGAAAAATGGCTGTTAGTTAATTTAAACATCAATTACCTTCCCAATGTTCATATTGTTGATCGTTATCTTGAAACAGCAAAATCGCTTGGGGTAGTAAATGATTTACAAGGTTTAGATTATTTTATCCCGCAGGAAGAGGAGGTGAATTTAAATTCTTTACCGGAACAATATGGCAAGGGGTTTACCGGATTTGTAATTGGTGGACAATATGCCACCAAGCAATTAGAGGCAGAGAAAATTACCGCTATTTGCACTAGAATTAACAATCCAATTATCCTGTTGGGTGGAAAAGAAGATTTTGAGACAGGAGAAAAAATTTCTTCTCATTCGGGGAGAAAAAAAGTACTGAATGGCTGCGGAAAGTACTCCCTTAATCAAAGTGCCTCCCTTGTTAGACAGGCCAAAAATATTATTAGCCACGATACGGGTTTAATGCATATAGCTGCGGCTTTTAAAAAAGATATTGTTTCTGTTTGGGGAAATACTGTTCCTGAATTTGGCATGTATCCTTATATGCCCGGAAAAAATTCCTTTATTTCTGAAGTAAAGGTCCTTCCATGCCGGCCATGCTCAAAAATAGGGTATGGAATATGTCCGAAAACACATTTCGCTTGCATGAAATTACAGGATGAGCTAGAGATTATTATTCGTATGAATGCCTGATTATTTGAGTACTTTTCACTTGCTCCAATCGGGTTAAATGTGTTTTTCCAACACCGTGTTTTTTAAAAAGTAAAAAAACTTCTGGCCCTGTAACTTTTTCATAACCTCATCCGTCTCACCAAAAAAGATATTACTTTTATAGTGCAATGAGCCCTTCGGAATACAATACATGTGTGGATGCTTATTCGGACAATCTTTACCGCTTTATCCTGAAAAACATTAAAGATAAAGATAAGGCAAAGGATATTGTACAGGACACCTATGAAAAATTATGGATAAATTGTTCTGAACTGGAATTTTCAAAAGCAAAATCATGGATGTTTACAACTGGTTATCGTACCATGATTGATCTTTTAAGAAGAGAAAAAAAACAAGGAAAGTTTGATGAAACGGATCTTTCGGTGTTTTCACATGAAAAAAATTATTCTGATTTACAGGAAATTTTACATCATGCAATAAACAAACTTCCAGCTGATCAAAAAGCAGTGGTTATGCTAAGAGATTATGAAGGATATTCCTATGAGGAAATTAGCGGAATTACAGGGTTGTCCGAGGCCCAGGTAAAGGTTTATATTTTCAGAGCAAGAACTTTTTTAAAAAAATATTTAGGAAGCATAGAAACATTGGTATGAGCATTACTTTTAACAATTACGAAAGCTGGTTTTTAGATTATCATGAGGGCAAACTGAATGAGGATCAGAAAGAAATGGTTTTACTTTTTTTGGAACAAAATGCAAAGCTCCTCGAGGAATTTAATGCTTTTGATAACACCTTTGTACTCACCGAAAATTTCGTTTTATTTGAAGGCAAAGAAAATTTAAAAGCTCCCGAGGCCAGTGATTTTGACACTCTTTTTGTTGCCTATATTGAAAACGAACTTAACCCTGAGCAGAAGAAAAAAACAAATGAATTGATTCGTGGCAACAAAAAATTGAGTGAAGAATTCTCCCTGTTTAAAAAAACAGTGTTAAAGCCTGATATGTCAATTCGTTTTACAGGAAAGAAAAAATTAAAAAAAGGCAATAAAGGAGTTATCCGGTTCATGTATTATACAGGCGCAGTGGCAGCAGCAGCTTGCGTTCTTTTCTTTTCGTTAAATTTTTCCGATTGGTTTAAGCCAAATAACCCCGGAAATACAATTACACATCAATCTTCTGATACGATAAAATCAAAAAATAATAATCATAACCTATTAAACTTGGAGCCCATTCAAATTGTTGAAGAAATAAAGAAGGAAAACAAATTTGAAAAGGAAAACAAAAATTCATTTTCAATTGCAAATTTGATCCAGGAGAACAACAACAAAAGAAATCCAGATACAAAACATCCGATGGAAGTTAAAGAACTAATCAAGACTCCAATGCTGAGTGAGGAAAAGGCTAGTCTTGCTGTAAATAATATCCATGAGGGGAATGCTTTGAAAGACACAGTGATTGAAGAACAAAACGATATTTTATTTGCCAGCAACAGCAATGCTGCTGTTTTTGAAAAAGATCCTGAAAAAACTGAACCCGCAAATGAATTCTTAACACCAAAGGAAATGGTGATACAACGTATAAGAAGCATAACATCAATAGAACAACCAGGGGAAGGGAATTCAGGGAAAATAAGCTTCTGGGAAATAGCTGATGTTGGTTCATATGGCATTTCAAAATTAACAGGAAAAAAATTCAAGGTTTCAGGCGGCACAAACAATAAGGGGGAAGTAGCATCCTTTGCAATTGTTTCTGATCGGTTTGGATTTTCACATTCTACTTCAAAATAAATAGTGGTTGTAACTTTTTGGAAGGTTCATCCGTCACATTTAAAAACAAGGGCATATTACCGGAATAGCGCTGTTCAAAAAAATGCACTTGTTTTTATTTCAATAATTTAAAACAAACACATATGAAAAAGATATTTACAGTACTGGCAGCAATGATACTTTCAATCGCCTTATATGCACAGGATGAAAAACAAGTACGGGAAATTCCATCCTTTAACAAGATTGATGTAAGTGGAAACATTACAGTTATTATAGCACAGGGTGAACCACAGCAAGTTAGCGTCACTACCCGGGCCGACATGCATGAAAAAATTATTACCGAGGTAGTAAACGGCACCTTAAAGATATCCACGAAAGGAAAAACAGAGGGGAGTAAAAAAGTAGAAATTACTGTTTCGAATCTTGTGCGGATAAAACAATCGGGGGCTACTGTTGTAAAGAGTGAAGGTTTGATAAAAACCCAGGCTTTAGAAATTGAATCATCAGGAGCCTCAATAACCAGTTTGAACATTGAAGCCGATGTTTTTACAAGCAATGTTTCGGGTGTGGGCGAATTAAAATTAAAGGGAACCGCTACAAACCTAAATGCTACGGTTAGCGGTGCGGCAAATATCAAAGCATTTGATTTAGTTACACAAAAAGCAGATATAAATATAAGTGGAGCCGGAGTTGTTCGAATTGATGTAATTGAAGAATTAAATGTGAAAGTTACAGGTGCAGGAAAAGTACTGTATAAAAATGAACCGGAGAAAAAGGATGTTGAAATCTCCGGTGCAGGAGAAATAAGAAAGGCAAAAACCGAAGGTGAGGATGCAAAAACGGATACAACTAAAATTCGTCTGGGAAGTAAAAATTACATTATTTTTTCTGAGGATGACACCGTGGCTTGCCGTACAAAAAAAACCAGGCATAATAATCATTGGGCCGGAATAGACTTGGGGGTAGCAGGCTATTTATCTCCGCAACAATCTTTTGGGATGGAACATGAAAACCAATTGTTTGAACTGGATTATTCGCGTTCAAGAACCTGGAATATTAATTTCCTTGAAAAAAACCTGAAACTATATAAAAACCATGTGGGAATTGTAACAGGCATGGGTCTTTCTTTTACCCGTTATCACTTTAATAACAGGCAGACTGCATTAATTCCATATACTGATTCAACCTTTATGTTTGAAACGAATTCAGTTACCCGAAAAAACCTTTTAAGTGCATCCTACCTTACTGTTCCCTTGTTAATAGAATTCAATACGCATCAAAATTCTCAAAAATCCTTTCATTTTGCAACAGGTCTTATAGGAGGATACCGTATTAATTCAAAGACAGTGCAGATTACCGAATTTGAGGGAGTAAAGTCCAGGCTGGTAATTAAGGATGATTACAACCTTTCGCCATTCAATTTGAATGCGACCGTTCGATTTGGATATGGCAATTTTAATCTTTTTGCCACTTATTCGTTAACCGAAATGTTTGATAAAGGAAAAGGGCCGGAATTGTTTCCTGTTACTGCAGGAATTACATTAATCGGATTTTAACTTTAAAAAAGTGCTCATTGTATTCTATGTAAAAAAACAGTGAGCACTTTTTTAATTATTTCTGTTCAATTGTAAGAAAACACCAAAACTGCGATGAATAAGCGCATTCCTTACTATTTTAATTTCTCAAAATTAAAATTTTAAATTAAATCAACCTTGTTTTTATGTTTTTCTTAGCACTTTATTTTATAAAACTTCAAACTTAAATCCAACCCCATGCACATTTGTGATTTTAATAGAAGGGTCTTCTTTAAGGTATTTCCTAAGCTTGGCAATAAACACATCCATACTTCTTCCAAGAAAATAATCATCGGAACCCCAAATTGTTTTGAGGGCAGTTTCTCTTTTGAGTACTTCATTTTTATTCAGGCAAAGCAATCTTAAAATCCCTGCTTCTTTTGTTGTTAAACTTTGGGTTGATGTTGCTGTTGTTAAGGTTAGTTTTGCATGGTTAAAAATAAATTTGCCAATTTGAAATTCAATTTCTTCCTGCTTTTTAGAAATAATTTTGCAGCGTTTCAGCACTGCTTCTAATCTAAGCACAAATTCTTCCATATTAAAAGGCTTGGTAATATAATCATCTGCCCCAACCTTGAACCCTTTTATACGATCCTCCTCCATGGCTTTTGCAGTAAGGAATATAATTGGAATATCATTTCCTTCATTTCGTATTTCAGTAGCCAGAGTAAATCCATCTTTTTTTGGAAGCATTATGTCCAAAAGGCAAATGTCGAAAGTATCACTTAAAACAGCCTGCATTGCAGATTGCCCATTGGTATGTAAACTAACTTTATAACCCTTGTGTTCCAGGCTATCTTTAATTACGAAACCAAGATTCAGATCATCTTCAACTAGTAATATTTTTACAGCATTTGGTTTCATAAATAAAATTTCTATTTTTTTATAACTCTTTTAAAAACAATATAATTAGGTTTCAGTGTTATTTTTTTGGCAAATAAATTTCAAACTTGCTTCCATTATTTACTTCGCTTTCCACACTTATTTTTCCTTTGTGAGCTTCTGTCATAATTTTCACATAATTTAAGCCAAGACCAAATCCTTTTATATCATGTAAATCTCCAGTGGAAACTCTGTAAAATTTTTCGAATACATGTTTTTGAACTTCCTTACGCATTCCTATTCCATTGTCCTGAACTGTAATTTTTATTCCTTTTCGGTGGTTTTCGGTAACAATAGTGATTTCTGGGTTTTCAAGAGAATATTTTAATGCATTATCAATTAAATTGGAAAGGATGTTGTTAAAATGATCCTTATCTACTTCAATAATTTGATCCGAAGCATTTAATTTAAAAATAAAACGACCCTGTTTTTCATTTAAAGCTAGAGAAAAACGATTGGCTATTTCATATACAACAGCGTGTACATTTACCGGTGTTTTTATCAATTCATAATCTGCTTTATCAAGAGTAGCAATCTGCAAAAGGCGCTCTACCATGCTTTTTAACCTATTGTTCTCTTCAGAAATTATTGTTGAATATCTTTGCAATCTTTCAGGATAATTCACTATGTCGGGTTTGTTAAGCACTTCAGAAGAAATGGCAATAGTGGAAATTGGAGTTTTAAATTCATGAGTCATGTTATTGATAAAATCGGTAGTTATTTCAGATAGCTTTTTTTGTTTAAGAATTACAAACATGGTATAGGCAAAAAACACTAATACAACCAGAAGGATAATAGAAGAAAACAACCAAATCCCCATCTGATTTACTAAGTAACTGCCTTTTTCAGGAAAATACACCCCGAAATAATGACCGTCTTTATCTGATTTTACTGGTAAATAAGTTTGTGTTATTTCCCTTTTTCCCGGAGTTAATGCCACATAATTTCCATATATCATGGAATCGGTAAAACAATCGTAAATCCCATATTCAAAATCAAGGCCCAGGTTGCGCGTGGTAAATTCTGCTTTAAGCAAAGATTCCAAAAGATAGGGGTGAAGAGTATCGTAAATACTAACTACAAAATAATTGGCAGAAATATGTTTTATTGGTTCAATATAAGCTGCAGAATCTCCCCTTAATCTCAAAATATCTGTGGCTACATTTCTAAGGGCAACATTTACACTATGGCTAAATTGCTTTTCCTTAATGTCCCAGGCTTTGTTAATCCAGTAAAATTGGGTTACTCCTATGCCAAGGATAGAAATAGTAGCAAGTACAATAATGTTGCGTATTATTCTACGGTTCATTTTTTAAAGGTAAGATATGAGAGTTAATAGAACAAAGATGTGCAAAAAATATTTTATTCAGTCCTACACTTTCCTTAATAAATGGCCAGGACGATCTTAGAAGAGGGAAAGGTAAAATCAAGAAGTAAAATTATTGTTTGGGAAAACCTGTACAAAACACAAGCGGATGAGTTAAAAATTGCACCTTTTCTCTTACAATAAATTCATTGAAGATACACTGAGAGGAATAAATTTCGTTATTTTACATAGTGATGGAAAACAAGCATGAAAACAGTATAAAATCTTTACCAGGCAAGCCAGGCATTTATCAATTTTTTGATTGTGATGGTATTATTATTTATGTGGGAAAGGCAAAGGACTTAAAGAAAAGAGTTGCTTCCTATTTCAGAAAGGATAATCAAGTAGGGAAAACGGCTGTTCTGGTAAAAAAAATTGCCGATATAAAATTCATGCTTGTTGAAACCGAATTAGATGCACTATTGCTTGAAAACAATCTGATTAAAAAATACCAGCCCAAGTATAACATCCAGTTGAAAGATGATAAAACTTATCCCTGGATTTGTGTTAAAAACGAGCGTTTTCCAAGAGTGTTTCCTACACGAAATCTGATAAGAGATGGTTCAGTGTATTTTGGCCCCTATGCTTCAGTAAGAATGATGCACACCTTGCTTGATTTAATAAACCAACTGTATAAATTACGCAACTGCGGATATAATCTTAGCACCGAAAACATAAGCAAAAACAAATTTAAGGTTTGTCTGGAATACCATTTAGGTAATTGTAAAGCTCCATGTGAAGGTTTTCAAAAAGAGGATGATTACAATGCTACAATTTCAGAAATTAAGGAAATATTAAATGGGAATATTACCTCCGTTGTAAAGCACCTCAAAGAGAAAATGAGGGAATTTTCAGCGCTTTATGATTATGAAAATGCACAACAATTTAAAGAGAAAATAGATTTGCTGGAGCGTTACCAAAGTAAATCAACGGTTGTAAGTCCTACAATAGAAAATGTAGATGTTTTTTCAATCTGCCAGGATGAGAGTACGGCCTATGTTAATTATTTGAGAGTTGTAAACGGTGCAATTATACAGGGCCACACCATTGAGCTTAAAAAGAAACTTGAGGAGAGCCCGGAGGAGCTTTTGGAGTTTGCAATCGCAGAGTTTAGACAACGCTTTTTAAGTGATGCAAAGGAAGTTATTGTACCATTTAAGCCTTGTATTGAATTACCGGGAATAACATTCACTGTTCCTCAAAGGGGTGATAAAAAGAATCTTCTTGAACTCTCAGAAAAAAATGTTAAATATTATAAATTAGATAAACAAAAGCAGGAGAGTCTGGTGGATCCGGAAAGACATACGAAAAGGATTTTGGAACAGATGAAAAAGGACCTTCGTTTAACTGAACTTCCCTATCATATTGAATGCTTTGACAATTCCAACATTCAAGGGGCTTATCCTGTTGCTGCATGCGTAGTTTTTAAGGATTGCCGGCCAAGTAAAAAAGACTACCGTCATTATAATATCAAAACTGTAGAAGGCCCTGATGATTTTGCTTCAATGGCAGAAGTGGTTCTGCGTAGATATTCCCGATTACTTGCTGAAAAGGAACTTTTGCCACAATTAATTATAGTTGACGGAGGGAAAGGACAACTGAGTGCGGCTTTAAAGAGCCTTGATACTTTAGGCTTGAGGGGAAAAATCGCAATTATTGGAATCGCCAAAAGGCTTGAAGAAATTTATTATCCGGGAGATCCCCTCCCCATGTACCTTGATAAACGCTCGGAGACACTCAAAATAGTTCAACAACTACGCAATGAAGCGCATCGTTTTGGAATTACCCACCATAGGGAAAAAAGAAAAAAAGGAACCATTAAAACAGAGCTTACAGAAATTAAAGGAATAAGTGATAAAACAGCAGAAAAGCTCCTATCTCATTTCAAATCTGTAAAACGAATAAAGGAAGCAGAAGAATTTGAAATTCAATCAATTATTGGCCTGGCAAAAGCACGGATGGTAATTGATTTCTTTCGTGCTTTAAACAAAAGCAATTAATTCTTTTTAGGCATAATTATTTCAATAAAATTTGTGAAGAAATCACAAATAAAGGGAATAACAATGACAAAAAATGTAATGCTTCAGTTTCTAATCATATGCTTTGTTTTCACACAAAATACTAAGGCTCAATGCATGTTACAAGAGCTTTCTTTGAAAGAAAAAACACAACAATCGGCACTAATCGTTGAAGCAAGGGTAATTTCGGAAAATTCATTTTGGAACAGGGAACATACACGAATTTACACCTCCTACATTCTTGAAGTTTATAAACTATTTAAAGGTGTTTTGGATGCTTCACCGGTAAATTTAATCACCGAAGGTGGAACTGTTGAATACAATAAACATAGCGTGCAGCATCAATTGGAACTTAAAGTGGGTGATATGGGAATATTTTTCATGGAGCAGAGCCACAATAGTAAATTAAAAAATTTATCTTCCAATGAAGCCGTACTCGTTGCTTATGGGGGAGTTCAAGGATGTATTAAAATTGATCAACAGTCAAAAACAGCTTCTGATCCTTTCAATTATTATTATGACCTTGATGCGCAATTATATCCTCAAATAATGGCACTTACGGGAGCCTATTCAGAAAAGGGCAATTTAGGATTTCCGGAATTTCAAACTGCTTTAAAAGCAGATATTTATATCAGTGATTTTAGTCCTAGTGAAGTAGCAGCTGGAATTGAAAGTGAAATTACTATTCGTGGAAGCGGATTTGGAAATGAAAAGGGGTTAAATTCTTATGTGGAATTCAAGGATGCCAATACAGGCGGAATAATGCTCATCCAGCCTCTTGCCTCACAATACACATTATGGGAAGATGATAAAATTATCGTGAAAGTGCCTTCAAGGGCAGGAACTGGAAGTTTAAGAGTAAGGAATGAAACTGTTTTTGCAAACAGTGATGAAGAGTTAAGCGTTACTTATAGTCGTTTAAACGCAATATACAATGGAAATGCCTTTCAAACTAATATTATAAATAAAAATTCAAATGGTGGATATATCTGGCAAATGAATAGCGATTTTAATTCAAATACCAAAGCAAGCGAGGCTTTTGAAAGAGCTCTTATTTCTTGGAGATGCAAGACTTATGTTCCTTGGGAAATGGGTAAAACTACTTCTACAAATGTTACAGCAAGCGATGGTATAAATATAATACGATTTGATAACAATTCAGAACTACCCGCAGGCGTTCTTGCAGCCTGCTATACTTATTGGAATGGATGCAATGATGAATCTGGTTTTAAATGGTTTGTAAATGAACTGGACATTGTATTTGATGATTCTACCAACTGGAGTTATTCCCAGGCTGCTCCTGAATTAGATCAATTTGATCTGGAATCCATCGCCTTGCACGAACTAGGGCATGGCCATCAACTGGGTCATGTAATTAATCCCAATGGTGTAATGCATTATTCTGTGGCACCGGGAGAATATAAAAAAATATTAAAATCAAATGATATTCAAGGCGGAAGCCTGGTAATAGAAAGTAGCAAGAGTAGCAGCTATTGTGGGAAAACGCCCATTATTCCATTAAAGGAATCCGATTGCTCAGGAACCTCAGCAGTAGCAAGTGTACACATTGACATTGTTGGAGGAAAAAATTCTGTTTGTGAAAAAGCATGGGTATCATTTGTAGCTATGGCTGAAAATGGAGGAGCTTCTCCTTTATTTGAATGGAAAATAAATGGAATTAATACAGGTTCAATTTATTCAACATTCACCACTTCCACTTTGCAAAATAAGGATACTATAACTTGTGTAATGACTTCGAGCTTACCAGGACTAAGCAGCTTCCCTGTTAGCTCAAATGATTTATATATCACTGTTTCTCCAAAACAACTTCCAGAAGTAATACCCACCGCTGATAGTTTAACTTCCTCACTAAATGGAATTTCTTATGCTTGGTTTTGTAATTCTATTCAAATAACAGAAACAAAGAAAACAATAAAGCCAGTACTTTTAGGGAATTACGCAGTCAAAATTTGGAATGACGAAGGATGTGAATCTGATAAATCTTTGGTCTATTTATACGATCCATTGGGTATGGAAAATGCAACAAATCTATCTTTTAGCATTCATCCTAATCCTAGCTCTGGAGTATTTACTATTCAATTAAATGAAGGAAATTTTGCTTTCACCGAAATAACCGTAAGTAATATATTGGGGCAAAAAATATATAAAAGTCATTTCAGCAACAACAATAAAAAAGAAATTAATTTAATGGGAAATGCAGAAGGAATATATTTTCTAAATATTCGATCAGGAGAAAAAGCATTTGCTGCAAAAATTATTTTGCAACAGGAAACAAAGTAAATTCAAGGGAATTTTTCCTTTCAAAGAATCTTTATCTAACCACTTTAAATTTTTCTTGTTTCTAAAAGCACTGCATTAAATTCTATCAGGAATTCTTCTGGTTTTATTACCCGTAAAATCAGGATTTTATTTGTATGTGGCAAATAAAATAAAGCAAGGTTTTGGATGAATAAATTCAATCTGCTTGCATTTTTTGTCCTCCTTTTATAGAATTGGAAATCCTATAATGAATTACTTTTTGTCTTCTTTTATTTCTCATAAAAAGTATTTTTGTTAGCTTAATGTTTTAATTAGAAATAAAAAGACGTACCTTATTATGCTAAACCCATTTCTAATTTCCTGCTTTTTTCAAACTGTTTTTTTCTAAGAATAATGAAATAGCCTTGCACTAATCAAAACTGAATATAACATTGCGTCTCGATAAATCGGGATGACTTTTAAAATCAAATGCTTTAGCAATCATGAGTTCTTTACAGGAACAATTAAAAAACGAATAAATTAATACCTATGAAAAAAAATTACATCCTACTTCATTTTATATTAAATTTCTTGCTTTTCCCTGTAATGGCCCAGTCAAATCAAGCTATTACTGCAATAGGACAAAATAAAACAAAATCCATTAAAGAGCCCTGTGCAACCCATTTGATTCATAACAAATTAATGCAAACTGATTCTGAGTACAAAAATCGAATATTGGCAAATGAAGAAACAATTCAAACAATAATACAACAGCAACAAAATAACCGTGCAGCTGCGCCAATATATACCATTCCTGTAGTTGTTCATGTTATTCATACTGGTCAGGCAATTGGAACAGGAGTAAATATTTCTGATGCCCAAATATTCAGTGCAATTACTGCATTAAATCAGGATTATAGGAAAATGGCAGGAACAAACGGATTTGGAACTGGTGTTGACTCTGAAATAGAATTTTGCCTGGCAGTAAGGGATCCAAACGGACAAGCCTCCACTGGAATTTTAAGGGTGAATGGATCTTCCGTAACTAATTATTCTACTCAGGGTATTACTGCAGGACAAGGCAGTGGTGCCAATGAAACCACTGTTAAAGCCTTAAGCAAATGGCCGAATACAAGTTATTATAATATTTGGATTGTTAATGAGATAGAAAACAACAATGGAGGTTCAGGAATCCAGGGATATGCATATTATCCGGGAGCAGGATCCGCTGTTGACGGAGCTGTGATAATGTTCAATGCTTTTGGCACTACAGGCAACTTAAAATCCTATACAAACAGGAATAGGGTTGCTACCCATGAAATGGGTCACGGATTTAATCTAATGCATACATTTGAAGGGGCAAGTTGCACACAGACTAATTGCAGCACTCAAGGTGACCTGTGTTGTGATACTCCTCCTCACTTGGGCAACAATACAAGCTGTACAACACGAGAATGTACCAATACACAGCAGGTAGAAAATTACATGGATTATACAAGTGAGACTTGCCAGAACATGTTTACATCAGATCAGAAAAACAGGATGCGTGCTGCCATAAGTGGAACCAGGGCAAGTTTGCTTACATCTCTTGGCTGCACACCTGTTTATACCCTTGATGCAGGAATTTCTGATGTCATAAGTCCCACCCCTTCTACGTGTGCAACAACTTTGAACCCGGTTGTTACCTTAAGGAATTTTGGATCCACCACGCTTACCTCAGCTGCTATCAATTTTAACATTGATGGTGGAACAAATCAAGTTTATAACTGGACAGGATCCTTGGCAACAAACCTAACTGT
>JACCXN010000105.1 GCA_013696965.1 Bacteroidota bacterium
AGTGTAATTACCAATACGATAATTAGAAAATATATAATACCGGGTACAACTCCCTGGTACTGGAACAATGCATATCTCTTGGCTACCTCTTACTTTTATTCCACTAATTTTCATTTCATCAATAAGGAATCCGTTCCTATCATAAATCTTATCATCCACAATAAAAAACAGTAAATTGCCCTGGGCATCCTGCATGGCATTGTGGCTGAAATTTGCCCTTTGGCCTTGGTAATATAAATAATCCGGTAAGTTTAGGGTCGGGGTGGGCAGGGGAAAGAGGACAAGATTAGGATTAAATTTACCATATTGGCCGGGCAATGACCATACGCTGTTTTGAGTAAAGGCCGCAGTAATGCTCACAAGCATTAATACCAGCAATAAAAGTGTTTTTTTCATAATACGAAGAGGGGTTTAAAAATTAATTTATAAAGATGAATCATCTATTATTAACGATGACAAATCTCATAAAAAAAAACAGTTATATCAAAATAAAGTTTTCAACAATTATCAAAACAAGCAAAAATTCTTAGCTTTGCACTAATGAAATAGCCATAAAATTTAGGACAACAAACCGGAATGAATATATGGCGTATTGCATGCGACCATTAAAAAACAAATTATTTACACATGAATTACTTATTATCATTTGTTTTTGGGTTTCTGTTATTACCGGAGGTTTCCTTCTGCCAGTTTGTTTTATATCGGGATATCGTAAAAGGCGGAATTACTGGCGGAGGAGGAAATACCCATGCGGGCAGCGGCACTGTTTATTTTGATGCTTTTATTCCCGCAGGCAGCACAGTTAAAAAAGCTTATCTTATTTCTATGGCCCACGGAAAGCCTAAAGATATTGTTATTGATTTAAACGGGATTAACTATACTATAAATCCAACCGGCATTGTAACACAGGGATTTTTGTCTATTTATACCAATTTTATTCCACCGGTTACCTCAAGTGTGAACGTATTGGATGTTACTCAAGATATCAACCCCGCAATTACCCAGTATGCGCTTACCGTTCCGCCTCCTAATAATTTAGCAAACCCAAGCTTAAATCGTTTTGCTTCGTATTACTTATTTATTGTTTATGAAAATCCGGCCCTTGCCGAAACAGCCATTGAGGTTGTTTTGAATGATAAAGATGTTTCTGCCAATATCATTTATTCCCTAAACAATTTAAACCCTGTAAATGCTGCCAATGATGTGGGTTTTGCTTTTGTGGGAGATTCATTTTGCAATACTTTTGATGACGGTTCCTATGTATATGTAAACAATAATAATTTAGGGCTTACAGGAGGCGAAGATTATAACACCAACTATACTTGTAGTGGGGTGCAGGGGCATTTTTATTATTACAATAATACATTATATGGCTTGGGTGATGATACAGCCAATACCACTATGAACGGGCCAGATGCCCTGGCAAATATACAATCCTATATTTCAAATAATACCACTTCATTAAATATTGATTTTGTTTACCAGACACCATCCTGGTGGGAAGGTGCCCGTTCAAATCCCATTGTGGCTCTTTTTCTTGCCTATACCACCCCCTGCCAGTCATTTCAAGCCACCGTAGATTACACCTGCCAGGGCAGCACCTATCAGTTAACAGCCACAGGAGGTATCAATTACGAATGGGAGCCACAAACAGATTTAAGCTGCTACAATTGCCCCAACCCTGTATATACGGGTAGTAAAACCACACATTATACCTGCCGAATTTGGAGCACAGACAGTTGCTCCAAGGTGCTGCCCTTAAGAATAAACGTGCCCCGGCCTGATAGCGTGGCGGTAATTGCAGGTATTTGCGGCAATGATAACGGTAAAATAAATTTTATAAAAACCACAAGTGGTAATTCTCCCTATACCTATAGCATAGCAGGGCAAAGCAACAGCAGCGGAGATTTCAGCGGTATTTCAGGCGGTGCTTATACTTATACTGTTACAGATGCCATGGGCTGTGTTTTTTCCGATACGGTAAGCATTACGGAAAGCAACATTGTAAAAGCCGGTTTTCTTACAAAAAAGTTTAAAGAGGATTTGCTTAAAATAGATTTTATCAATAACAGCTCCAATGCTACCCATTATATGTGGGTGTTGTCGAACGGGGATACTTTATATTCAGAAAATTTTACCCAGATTTTTGATTCCGGTGGCACTTACCAGGTAATGCTTATTGCCTACAACAACTATCCCCATTGTGCAGATACGGTAATGCATACCATTCAGGTGGAACATGCCCTTGTAGTGCTTGCGCCCAATGTGTTTACCCCAAATGGAGATGGCTTAAACGATAGCTTTAGCATCAATGTAAAAGGAGCAAAAGATTATAGCGTAAGTATTTTCAACCGCTGGGGAACAGAAGTGTTCAACTACCAAAAAGGAAACGATATGAGCTGGGATGGGCACACTGCCAATGGCAAAGAAGCAACTGATGGTGCTTACTACTGGGTGGTATCAGGCATTTTGGAAAACGGAGAGTCCTTTCAAAAGCAAGGGGCAATGCATTTAATGAGATGATGTTATGGAGAATGGAATTCGACTTTGCCGAATTCCATTCTCCACCTAAAAAAACAGCAACCTGTCATTCCGACCGCAGGGAGGAATCTCTTGCAAACAGCAGCACCACAAAAGCCCTTTTGACCGAATGTTAAACCATAATTAAAAAAGCACCAGCTTTCAGAACCATGGGCCCCAGGAAAAAACCTATTGAAAACAGCACATGCAACAGAAATGGCGCTCAGCAACAGATTCCTCTTTCGCTACGCTTCCCTCGTACGCGCTAAGCTGAAGCGCAAGCATACGTGCAGGGCTTAGTGTGGAACCTGGCCGGTAACTTTTAGTTACCCTTGCAGCATACCCAAACACACTTGCCCTGCAACGCTTGTCATAAGTTACTGATAATTAACTTCTTAATTAGTCGAGCCTTAAAAACTCAAATTTTTACTTTTTAAAAACAACCAATAAGTAAAAAATATATAATCAAGGAGTTTTTGAATAAGAGCCAAAAGGGTATTTTTCCACTTATTCATCATTCTTTTGAAGTTAAAAGCGGCAGCTGCAAGCATAATATTGACATTGTCTCCAATAATCCCTTTGTAAAAGTTTCTGTTTAATCTATGGTCAGCTTTCAAATGGCCGATTACAGGCTCTATGGACGCCCTTTTTTGGTGCGCTTGCCTTAGTTTGTTTTTCAAGTAATAACTTTGGTTTTTCTTTGGTTTTCCAGGTATAAGTATTTTGATTTGTCCGATCTGGGTTCTCCCCCTATATCCCCTGTCCACTTTAGCTACTTTTGGAGTTTTTCCCGTGAGTCTTTGTGTTTGATTTAAGGCTGGTTCCAATGTATGGCCGTCAAACTCATTTCTAAAGCCCATTGCCCCAACAATTACACCAGTGTCTGTTTTTACAAATGAGGCTTTGTTGCCAAATTCATATTTTTTATGTTCTTTACCTTTAGAGATACAACAAACTTCCGGTTCATGTAGGGAATAAGCTTTCTGTTTATCGCTTCTTTTTTGCGAGAGCACCCTTTTGAACAAATCAAGCGCAGATTGGTGTTTTGAGTATTCCCCAAGATTTCTCTCCAACTCACGAACCAGCCTTCCTGCAATGGTCTTAATTTTCTTATCTGCTTTTCTAGCTTTCCCTTTGTTCTTTGGATGGTTTCTAAATCGTTGATCCCTGCTTAGCTCCTTTAATACCCTGCTGTAGCTTTGTCTTACCGGCAGATTATCTTCTTTGGCAATTTTTTGACATTTAGAGATAATTTTTTTGTGAAGTTTGGCATCTGTTGGAAAAGTGATGTTTTTTTCCTGAACCGTAGTGTCAACATTTACATTATCGTCATCACCGTCTTTCCCATTTATCCGTATGCTTTCTTTAAGGATCAACTCTATCCCTTGTTCTCCTATACGTTTACGGAAGTGAACCAGTTCGGAAGCCTCGCAAGGAGCGCCACTCACAAAAGAAGTTTCTCCACAAAAATATTGGTAGTAATTGTTCTCAGACCATTGTTCAACCACGCTCTCATCCGAAATATTACGAATATGTTTAAGGATCAATAAACCAACCATTAACCTGATTGGTTTGGCCGGACGTCCATTGTTTTGGCAGTATAAGGGTAAAAATGTTTCCTCAAATACCGACCAGTGAACCTTATTGGCCAAAATAAAAAGTGGATGTTCTCTATCCAAAGTATCCTCAAAAGAGAAAAAGAAACTAACTTGATTTTGTGCTTTCTGTTTCGGAATCATATCAAACAATTTGCAAGATTTACATCATAAAGATACAAAATATAGCAAATACATCCACCCAAAAACACAGGCAAGTTATTAACAATCAGAGTGTTGATTGCTTTTTAAGGCTCGACTAATTATATATATTATTCCAAAATTTTGCTTATCTTTTTTGATATATTTAAATTTATGTCAGAAAAATATAAAACACATAGTAATGGATTATACTTTGTGAGTTTTAGTGTTGTTGGATGGCTGGATGTTTTTATAAGAAGAAAGTATCAGGATATTTTAACAGATAGTATTGCATATTGTCAGAAAAACAAGAATCTGAAAATTTTTTGCTATTGCATAATGCCAAGCCATGTTCACTTTATAAGTTATTCGGAGAATAAAGAATTATCAAACATTTTAAGGGATTTAAAATCCTTCACAGCAAAGCAAGTAATAAATGCAATTGTAGAAAACCCACAGGAAAGGGATCAAGCGGAAAAGTTGGGGGGAATGAACAAAAATCATTTCTTTGCAAAAAATATTCTACGTGCAAAGAGATGAAAACCACAGCTTGGCAAACTTGATTTTGCCAGAAGGGATCTTGGAATTT
>JACCXN010000106.1 GCA_013696965.1 Bacteroidota bacterium
TCAATGCAAAAATAAAAGCTTTTAGGTCTGCTTTTAGAGGAGTTAGAAATGTAAGTTTTTTCTTGTTCAGATTAGCAAATATTTATGCTTAGAAATTTGCAGCCCCCAACTTTTCCGCTTGATCCATTTTATTTCTTCCGTTAACGCAAATGATTACAGAACTGCTCAAAGAGTGGCGATTAATAAATATTAAATCCTAAATACTTTTCCATAAAAAACGCCTCGGCAAATACCCGGAATTTTTAAAGAGAAATTTAAAAATATTGATCCGTTTTTTTCTCTGTCATTCTTTTTCGGATCAAGCCTATTTTTCCTTTCACAAACAAATTTATTGATCCTTTAAGGATTTAGAGTTTTTTATAGGCATTAATATACAGTTAATTTAAGATAAAAAGCAATTAATAGAATAAATATTTATTGACATTTTAATAATTTAAATGTAATATTGTCCCCTAAAAAAATAAAAACCTAATTATGAAGAAAACAAATTACTTTAAAATTGCGGCATTTTCGGCAGTCTTTATTTTAGCTTCTCAAGGGGTATTTTCGCAAGAAAGAACTGCCTCACGATCTGAATCAAAAGGTGATGTGAAAATTGAAGATCGCCTGGCTTATACTTCTGATGATGAAGTAAAACAATTTATGAAAGAGGTAATAGCCTCAGATTTACCAGCAGATTATAAAGTTCCTGCTTATGTGAAAAATGCTAAAAGTATGCAAGATGCTTCTAAAGCAGTGGGAGCCTATTTTCCGGAGTTTTACGGAAAGTATAGTAATGAACTGCTATTGGCTATTCGCAGAAATCCGGCTAGATACAAACAAATGATGTTTGATTCTAAAGCCATCAGAAATCAATTTCCGTTAAATTAAATCTATAAAAGAAAAAGATATGAAATTTTTATTAAAACTTATATTGCCTGTCCTTCTTTTAGGAGGATTTAATGCAATGGCGCAGCCATTTTGTGACCAGCCACAATCTGGCCCTGGCTTTTCAACTTCACCTTCTTGTGAAAGTTCTATTTGTGCTTCTGATCCTTATTGCTGTAATACTCAATGGGATGGTATTTGTGCTTCATCAGCTACAACCAATGCAAATTGCACAACGTGTCTATCTACCTACCAACCTCCATGTTCTACACCTCCCGCTATTATAAGTAACTTTGTTATAACACTTACAGCTGGGGGTTTTCAAGATGAAATCGGATGGAATTTTGCTGATGGCAGTAGTACAATTTTGGTATCGGGAGGCCCAAATACTGCAGGAACTTATAACGTATCCAGTGGAAGCGGCCCCTTTAGCTTTTCTTTAGAAACTCAGGGAAGTTGGAACGATAATGTAATAAGTTATGAGATAAGCTGTAATGGAACTGTTGTTTTATCAGGAACTATGGTGGGAGGAAATGCTAATACATTTTCTGTGCCTTCCTGCACTAACTTGCCTGCAGCAGCAGTTCAATGTGGTGGCTCGGTTACTGCACCAACTGCACAAAGTGCTTGCTACGGAACAATAACAGGTACTACAAGCAATGCTACTACTTTTACATCAGTGGGTTCATATACTATAAACTGGACTTTTAATGATGGCGCCAGTGGTGTTTCTAACTATCCTCAAACAGTGACGGTTACTGATAATACCGCCCCGGTTGCGGATGTTGCTACTTTAACAACAATTACTGCTCTGTGTGAGGTTACTGCACTTACTGCGCCAACAGCAACTGATAACTGCGATGGTTCAATCACAGCTACGCATAATGCTACTTTACCAATTAGCAGCAATACTACCATTACCTGGACGTACACAGATGCCAGCACTAACTCATCAACTCAAACCCAGGACGTAGTTATTAATGATAACACTGCTCCAATTGAGGATGTTTCTACTTTAACAACAATTACTTCTCAGTGTGCTGTTACTGCACTTACCGCACCAACAGCAACTGATAATTGCACTGGTTCAATCACAGGTACGCATAATGCTACTTTACCAATTAGCAGCAACACTACCATTATCTGGACGTACACAGATGCAAATGGTAACAGCGCAACTCAAACCCAGGACGTAGTTATTAATGATAACATTGCCCCGGTTGAGGATGCTGCTACTTTAACAACCATTACTGCTCAATGTGAGGTTACTGCACTTACTGGCCCAACAGCAACTGATAACTGCGATGGCCCAATCACAGGTATGCATAATGCTACTTTACCAATTAGCAGCAATACCACCATTATCTGGACTTATACAGATGCAAACGGTAACAGTGCAACTCAAACCCAGGAGGTAGTTATTAATGATAACATTGCCCCGGTTGAGGATGTTGCTACTTTAACAACCATTACTGCTCTGTGTGAGGTTACTGCACTTACTGCGCCAACAGCAACTGATAACTGCGATGGTTCAATTACGGGTATGCATAACGCTACTTTACCAATTAGCAGCAACACCACCATTACCTGGTCTTATGAGGATGCTAACGGTAACATAACAACCCAAACACAGGATGTGGTTATAAATGATAACATTGCTCCGGTTGAGGATGTTGCTACTTTAACAACCATTACTGCTCAGTGCGAAGTTACTTCACTTACTGCTCCAACTGCTACTGATAATTGCACTGGTTCAATCGCAGGTACGCATAATGCTACTTTACCAATTAGCAGCAACACCACCATTACCTGGTCTTATGAGGATGCTAATGGTAATATAACAACTCAAACCCAGGATGTAGTTATGAATGATGACATTGCTCCTGTAGCTGATGTTGCTTCGTTGCCAACTATTAATTCTTCATGTGAGGTTACTTCACTAACAGCACAAACAGCAACTGATAATTGCGATGGTTCAATTACAGGTACGCATGATGCTACTTTACCTATTAGCGGAACTACAGGACCTACAACTGTTACCTGGACCTATACAGATGCAAATGGAAATACATCAACACAAACTCAGGATGTGATTATTAACATGGTAAGTGTTAATGTTGTAGTTGATGCAACTGGTAGCGAGCTTACTGCCGATTATACTGTATCAGGTGCTACTTACCAGTGGTATAATTGTACAACTCAGCAACCAATAGCAGGAGAAGTTGGTGTTTCTTATGTTCCAACAACAAACGGTAATTATTCTGTTGAAGTAATAGACGGAAACTGTATCTTTATGTCGAATTGTGAACTTATATCTACAGTAAGTATTAAAGAAACTGCAGCAAACAATTTATTCAGAATTTTTCCAAATCCAAACAACGGAAACTTTACAATAGAAACCGGGACTGCGGTTATAATTGAAATGGTTAACGCTGTTGGTCAGGTGGTTTTAAATAAATCATTTACTGCAGGAGTAAACCAGATTAACATTGAAAATGTAAGCAGCGGATTATATTTAATTTCTTCTGTTGATACAAATGGAAACAGAACTGCCCAAAGAGTAGTGATTAATAAATAAAGTTAAAGTTTCTCTTAAAAAAGCCCGGGCATTTGCCCGGGCTTTTTTTATGGAGTTTTGATTTTTTTTCCTATACGAAGGCAATAAAGCACGGACTATTCAAAATGTAACAAGCCCGTACTTTTAGCTATGAAATGTTAGCAACTGTTTTTATTATTCAACAATTAATTTCACCACCCTTATAACTGTCTTTTCTGATTAAATATTTTTTAAATATATAAGGCAGAATAAAGATCATTCGTATTAATCACTTTTTTAATTCTTTCAATTATCCTTTATTTCAATTCATCCCTCAAAAGACTAAAAAGTTTGAAATAAAAATATTTATTTTCTTAATTACCAACTCTGATTTAATTTCCTTTTCGCACCGGATTAGTGTATATAATTAAATCTAAATAGGTTTCATACACTGGGGTGGAGCAAAAGAATTCCAGGTTCCACATTAAGCACTGCCCTTTGGCTTGCGCTTCATCTTAGCGCCCAAAGAGCTTCAACTTAGCTCGGACAGGGTCGTTTTCAAAAAAGGCGAAATAGTTTTAGACGCAAATAATATTTGCACAAATAGTTATTTCATTAACAATGGAAGAATCAAAACTTAAATCCTTTGACTTTATAGTCATAAATAACAAGCAGATCCTGATAAAAAACAATGACCTGAAAGTTGCTGATTTATTTAAACGTTTGAATTTACCTTTCGGAAACAATATAGGTTTATCCAAATATATTTTTTGCATGTATGCTTTCATTTACTATGCCTAAGAAAAATTCAAAAGTGCATATTTACACTAATCAAAAAAGCCTTTCAAAGAAAAAAGATCTTTACCCTTCCAATACGGGAAAGACAAAAGTTTATCAACCAATTTAGTATTAATTTAAATGTATTAAATTACTACAAAACACTTGTGTAACGAATTATTACAGAATGCAAAAAAACGGCTTAAAACAGCATACTTTTTTTGTTTGTACTTTCGTGGGGGACAAATAATTCAAATTCCATGAAACTACTTTTTATTTTCTTTTTTCTCTTTACTGGTTCTGTTTCGGCACAGCTTCAGGTTGAATCATTCAGAAATGACCTGAATCAAAACAATGATGCTGCAGTAATACAAGCATCAATGGATGCTTTGGCAAACCAAGGCCATGGGTCTTTGAGTTTTGATGGTTCCAGAACATATAAAATAAACAGAAGTATAGAACTTCCCCGCTATACTGGGGAGGGCAGAAAAATTTATGTAATTAATGGAAATGGAGCAATAATACTTGCAGGCAGTGATACCCTAAATATATTTAACCGAATTCCCCAGAATCAGAAAGAGGCCTTGGGCAAAATGATTGGAACAAGGTTTATCATACAGGATTTATCATTTATAGGTGGTGCAAAGGGCATTAATTTAGGAGGCACATTAGGTTCTTCCATTTTACGCTGCAATTTTACCAATATCCGTATTGCTGCAATTGATATACAATTTGGACTACAAACTGTAATTAGCCATTGCTATGCCACCAATTGTTTTGAAGATAATTTCATTTTGCGAACAGGGGAAGATTGGGGAGGAAATTCAAATAATTCACAAAGCAATCATTCTGTAATTGAATATTCAAGGGTGTATGCAAGGAAAGAATCAAAAACAGGATATAAAATTTTAGGTTCTGGAGGAATTGTTTTAAGGGATATTATTTCTGAGGGGAGCCATGAAATTGATTATGCAATTTTTGCTGACAGATTGAAAAGTACAACTGTAAGGTATTTCAAAATTGAAAACCTTCACCTGGAACATGCACCTTTAAAAGCAGGCATTTATTTAAGTATTACCGGAAACACTGAAATTAACGGGATTTTTTATCAGCATGCCCGAAAAGTTGGTGAATTTACATTGATTCATGCAGGTGAAGGTTCAGGATTAATAAATGTTGCTAGTATTCCCCATTTTGTTACTGGCACAGTTATGCGCTTAGAAAGCCCAGGATGTGGTTTTTGGAACCTAAATTTCAGCGCAAAGGAATTTTATTTGAAAGAGAACTGGAGAATCAAAAAAGCCGATGATACTTATGAATCCAAACTACCCTTTTATTTCTCTGGTCAAGGAGGAGGAGCTCAGGTAAAGATAAAATATTGACTTTATTGATTAGAATAATTTAAAACCAAAAATTCAAAGAAACATTACTGAAACATTTATTTAATGGGATTGAATCCATTAAAGATTTCAATTATTTTATTTTTCCAGCTACTAATTTTCCAGCTAAATAACTCATGGGAATATAAGCCACTGTTAAATCTAAAACCGCAAACCACAAAGGGGAGGGAAGCATTAAAACACTGGCATTTCCTCCTATTAGGAAAAACACTCCTACAGCAAGCGCAAATTTCATTTTATGACTTGCTGCTATTAAAGCTGCAAGAAAAGCACCGACAAAAGTTCCTAAAGCATGGGCTAAAAAAGGAAAAATAAAATGTTTTAATTCAAATAATTGCATGGTAGCTTTTAATCCTTCCATTGTAGTAATATCAGCTGCTTCGGGAGGAGGAATAATTGAACCACTAAGCTTAATAATTCCCATATTCACTATACTGCCAAAAATAATACCTGATACGATGGCCGCAATGTTTTTAAGTATTGGATTAATTTTCTATAGTTTGAGTTTACTTCTTTTCTTTTTATTGATCCTTGAAATGAATTATAGCAGCGAAGTTAGCTGAATATACGGAAGTTGCAAATAACAGCAGAAATGAAAGCCAAAGATATAAAGGTTAATAAATAAAAAGTAGCAAGATTTGGTTATCGCTTGGTTTGCTGCAAGGGTAACTAAAAGTTACCAGCCAGGTGCTACACTAAGGTTATTTGACTTAAAATGAGCATAGTTAAAACCAATAAAAAAAATTAAAACCATTCTGATTCAGACTTAAAGGAACAAATTAAATCGATCGAAATCAATTTAAAAACAACAGATACAAAGCTTAGGGAATTCTGATTAAAATCATAAGTAATTGTTCTAAATATTTCTTAATTTGCGGTAAAATTTTAAGTTAGGATCCATGAAACACTCAAAAATTATTTTAATCCTGGTTTTTCTCAATATAATTGCAGTTAAAACCATTTTAGGCCAGGGAATTAAATTTCCTGTAAATGACACCGTAAAATACATTATAAAAAATGAACCATTGCGGTTCTTTGGAGGTACTTTCTGGACAGGAATTGAAATTCCCATTCAAAATAAAAATTCAGTCTATTTCGCTGGAATAGTGACTTATGGTTCACCGGTAAATAATAACAAGCATTTAGCCGGATGGGGTGCAGAGGTGCAATACAGAAACTATCTGGGAAAAGGTACTTTCTCCACCAATTTCCCAATATACCTTGCCCCCCAGTTGATGTACAGGAGAACTGAAGAATACACACTTCTACAGGTGTACCAAACCATTTACAATGAGTACGGGGGTTACATCGATTACAACAACCCAACATTTATTGAAACCAAAAAGTTTTCCAATGTTTTTTATGGAGGCTTATTGTTAGGCGGACAAATTTTTATTAATCATATGTTTACTGTGGATGTAAATTTTGGGGGTGGTTTAAGATTAGTTCAAATTGATGGGGAAAGCGGCTTTTCAAAATATAAAAGCATAACCTCCCTTGATTATTCAGGCGTTGTGCCCCGTGCAAGTATAATAATTGGTATTATCCGGAATTAATGCGTTTACATTTTCTTGTTTTCTTTTTTGTTGCTTTTTTGCCATTGAAAATCAAGGCACAGGAATTTGATACGCTAAAGCCAAAGGAAGAAATAAAAAGTTTATATAAATTAGACCTTGTACGAACTGTGCAGGGCACCATGCAATTGTCGCGTGAGGCAGCAATGAAAAACAACTGGACTTATCAAATTGGTTTGATGGGGACTTACGCCTCAACACGCGGGTTGGCAAAGCCTTATTTAGAGGCCCAGGATTTTTCTTATACTGATGCACAAAACTTTACCTATTATCTTGATAATGTTGAAGCCAGGGGTTATGGAATTAATTTGCAATTCAGGAAGTACCTTGGGAAAAATGCTGAAGAATTTAAAGGCTTTTATGCTTCTCCTGAACTTTTTTTCAGACAATTATCCATTTCCTCTTTGATATTCGATAATTCAGTAAATGAACAAAAAGAAATTAAAAGAAATTTATACCTGGGATATGCTGGCTATATGCTAGGTTTTCAGAAAATAATTTTAAAAGTGGTTAGCCTTGACCTTTATTTTGGTGGTGGCTTTTTTTACAGCCAGTATGATGATTCTTCTTCCCCTACCCGCTTTCGAAAAAGTTATCAAGTGGATTATACCGGGTTTTACTTAAATTCAGGAGTTTTGATTGGGGTTGTAAAATAATTTTAGTTAAGGAATTACGTAATTCAAGTTATGTTTATCTTTGAATAAATAAATTATATTACTATACAACCAAGAATGAAAAAATTATTTTTTTGCATCTTTTTTTTCCTGTTGTTGACTCATGTACAAGCGCAAAACGGCCAAACCTGGATGTTTGGACCAATGGTACATGTTAATTTTGGTGGCGAAAAAACCAGTGTTTCCTATGCCCTTGAATTTTCCTATTGGAATTACAGAAGTTTCCCCTACAGTTTTGATTTTGCTTTTGAACTAGAAAAAGGAAAAATGCGCATTTACAGTGAGGCCCAAACAGGAGTTGGTTTTGCAGGTATTGCTGCAGGCCCTGTTTTGGAATATTCTTCAATCGCACAGAAGTTAAATCTTGGATTTCAGGGATCTGTATGGGGAAATTACTTTTGGGGTTTTGATATGCGGGTAAGAAATGTTGGCGGGGAAACTTATTTCTCACCAGGAACTTATTTGAAACTTCCAACGGCTATTTTTACCAGCGAATTTTACGAAAACAACAACAGTTCCGGATGGGATTGGGATTAAATGAAAAGGGTTAATTAAAGCAATACTGCGAACAAATTTTTATTTTCAAGGTTTTATTTTTTCAACCTCAATCCAACCTTCATTTGGATGATACATTAAACAAACAATCTCATCCATTGCTGAACCCCTGCATACTTTAATTTTTTTGAACGTTGCAATTACCACATCTCCATCATTAAATGGAGAAACTTTCTCAAGATTACACACATGGTAATCTTTTCCTTGAAATTGAAGGTAAGTTCCTGTACAGTCTCTTACAACTTTTACTGTTTGATTTCTTTCTTTGCTGCATGCAAACAGTGTAACAAAGCAAACAAAAATTGTAAGGCAAATTATCTTTCTCATTTAATTCTATTTAACTTTATATTTCACTTTTATAAGAGTTTCATGTGAAGATAACTAAAATAAAAGCAATGTAAGGTTTGACACTTGTAGAATCTATTTCTGAATTAATAAGAAATCCATAATCCAAAGGCTGCATAATGAAAAAAAGAAAAAGTATACACGCTTTTATTGTCTGCACCACCTTCTAAGAATCGGTATCCTGCTTTAATCCACACATGTTTGTATATTTTTTGGTTGTAGAAAAAGGCAACATCTAACGCCCTTCCTTGAGGAGAAGCTAATGCATCACCATCTATGGTAAGGGAAATGTTTTCAACGGGCATCCAAGCGCCATAAAAATTTATTAATGGAACCACTCCCAAATCAGAGGATACTGCTTTTTTATCATCCGAAGAAAAGGCAATTGAAGCATCACGAACTTTGGCTGTAATACCTGCACCCGCAAAAAACCTTTCTTTACGGATAAAATTATACCGATAGGTCAACCGGTATGAATCGAAACGGTATAAAACATTCAGATTTTCTCCTGCAAAAAATTCGGTATCCTCGAATTTTAAATCATAAGGAACTATTCCATTGTATTCAAGCTGAAGGGGTGCTGCTAAAATGGAAACGCTATGTTTTTCAAAAAAGGTTAGGGAAGTTCTTGCCCTGTAAAAACCGGATAAATTTTGAGAAAGGGCTGAATTTAAACTAATGAATGTACCCGTATTTCCTGGTATGCGAACATGGTTGTAACCTGTAAATACTATTCCGCTTTCAAAATCTATTCGTATTTGGGCTGTTAAATGAGTAGAGTAGAATATTAGAATTGACAACAATATTTTCATTCAATTAGCTATAAATAGAAATCAAGTTAAGTTTTTTTTACAGTAATGTCCAGTAAAAGATTAGAAGATTCCTCTTTTCACTTCGTTACTCTCGGAAAGACATTGTTATTCAATAGCAACCCCAAAACCATGTAAAAAACTGTTTTTTCCGAGCCAAAGCGAGGAATCTTTTGTTTTTAACGTACAACAGTGTTTTTTTTTATTAAATTTTTAGTGTCTGAACTATTTTTCTCCTTGTTTGATATTTGTTATCCGACAAACAATCACCTGGCAAAAGTTTAAAGCAGCAATAAAAAAAGAAGAATTAGTGAAACCATTCATTAAAACAAAATCACCTTTTTCAAGTGTAACAACTTGTTGGTTGTAATTAAAATCAAGCTTACCATTTAAGAGATAGATTCCCATGTAACTCTGCTGCTTTTCCAATAAAACTTTATCTGTTTCTCCCTCATTTAATTCAAGGAGTTCGAGTTTTCCCTGAGTTAAACCCCTTGTCATTAAATTAAAATCCCTAATCTTTCCTTTGGCTTTGGTTGGCCATTCGCCAAAAAAAGTAGTTGTGTCGAATTTATTGAGTACTATTTTATTCCTGTTAATGTGTTCAAGTTCAAGGCTTCCGTCAAGTACCATTAAATGTCTGGTAACACCAGGCATAAAAGTAAATGTTGATTCCTCAACCTCAACAGTTGCAAAACTTATTCTGAAATCAAAATCAAACTTTTGGTATTCCGCCCGTTTAGGAAAAATGGCTAATTGTGTAGTAGTTCCTCCGGCCCAGTTGGCTGTTTTCAATTCCGATTGTTTTGTTAATTCGAACATGTTGCTTTTATTCCAGGTCTTTTAATAAATTTTCAGCCTTTTTCTTGTATTCTCCATTTTGACTGACAATTTTTTCAAGTAATGCTTTTGCATCAATTTTTCTATTCAAATTAATAAATGCCATGGATTTGTAATAATTAGTTTGTTCAATATATTGGGAGTTTCCATTTTTTAAAACAGTTTCGAGCAAAGGCAATGCCTTGTCTGATTTTCCAACTTTAAGATAAGAAATAGCGCAATACAGGTTAGCCTGAGGATTATCAGCATTGTTTACAAAATACTTTTCGAAGGAAGAAATAGCGGAAGGATAATCTTCCTTTAAAAAAAATTGCTTGCCTTGATTAAAATCAGGATTAGTATTGGTCTCTTTTTTTGTAAAATCTTCACTAGAAGTCCCTGAATTAAGAGCCGGTGAACTTGAAGAAGTTTTAGCTTTATCTGATTGGCTTGATAGCTCATTCCTTTTTAAGGGTGTTGATTCCTCAAGCGATTTGGTTTTAATATTCTTTGATTCATAAACCTGGGCAATTTCCTGTTCAATTGGAGCAGCGCTTTTTTCATTCTCGCTCAAAGGGATTGATGCATCTGCAACTTGAACTTTATCAATAGTGGCCAAAGTTACATCATCCATAAAATTGCTTTTTGTTTTTTCTTCTGCTACTGAAATCGTTGTTTCTTCCCCGTGTTTATGATTTTCTTCTTTCTTTTCATCTTTGTAGGCAATCGACTCCGCCCGATTACTCGAAGGTGGAACCATACTGTTTACTTTTTCATCTTTTAAAGCAGCAGGTTGTTCTATTTTATTATTTGTACTGTCTACAACTAGCTCTGATTTTATATTTTCAACGATTATTTTTTTATCCTGCTCTCTGTTTATTAAGGTAATAATCCCCGAAAGCCCTATTATAAACAATACGCTGGCGGCAATGGCAAATTTGGCCTTATGCACATCCCATAGGGTATAAACTCTTGTTTTATTTGATTTTTTGGGGTTTATTATTAAATCAATGCGCGTTCTGGTTTCAGCAATTTTTTCCCTGTTTTTCAATAAAGACAATCCATCCAAGGCATCTTCACACATACTGCAATCCAACAAATGCTTTTCAATAACATGCATTTGAGAGGTACTGAGGGTATTATCCAAATAACCATACATTGCCTGTTCGCTTATGCAATCAGAATCTTCGTTGAAGATTATATGTTTATCACTGTTCATTCTTTATTTGTTAAATAATTTTTCAGATTTCGTTTACCGTTTTGTATATAGCTTTTTACCTCATTTAAGGAATAACCCGTGATAGTGACAATTTCAGCGTAACACATCTCTTTTAAATAAAACAATTCTATACATGATTTCTGCTGGTTGTTTAATAATTGAATTCCACTTTCCAGCAAGGTTAACTTGTTTTCTTTTTCATTATCACCATTTAGATGCATAGAATAACCAGATTCCATAAACTCGAATTCATTTTTATTTATTTCCTTAAATTTATCAATCCTGCCCCCTTCATTACGCAAATATGTTAAACAATGATTTTTACTTACAGTATATAACCAGGATTTGAAGTAAGAAATTTCATGCTTTAATAAGTCTGAAATTAATTTTTCGAAAATTGCCATCACAGCATCCTTACAGTTTTCTTCATCTTTGAGATATTTCATACAAACACCAAATACAAGGTGGGTGTGCCTTTGAAAAAGCATTCCTACAAATTCTTTATCACCGGTTTCTTTGTATTTTAAAACAAGTTCATTATCAGAAAAGTGAACTAAGGACGCCAAATTTGTTGTTTAATGTGCTGTAAAATTAATCCAAGATAATCTATGGATATTAAAATTGCAAAAATTATTTTATGTGTGTTTATGGAATTCTGATTTTTCAAACATCTAAATGAAAAACTAAAAAACAAAACTATGAAAAACATGACTTTAGTATTGATGGTTTTCCTATCGGGAAATCTCTATGCAGTAAATGAGAAAATCACAAAATCTAAAATAGATAAAGTTACGGTATTTCTCCAGGGAGCCCAGGTTTACAGGAGTTGCAGTCTTACCTTAACCCCCGGAATTACAAATATCGTTATTGAAAACCTTGAACAAGGCATTGATTCCAAAAGTTTACAAGCCTCAGGAACTGGTAATTTTATTATACTCGATGTTAAGCAAAATGTAAAATACCCTGATGCAAACCAGAAAATCAAGGTTTTCTCAAAAAATTCAAAAGAAATACTATTACTGGAAGATTCTCTATTGGCCCTTGGTTATGACATAGAAGAATTTGCAAACAGGAAGGATGTATTAAATATAGAAAAGCAAACCTTGCTTAACAATAAGATTATAAAAGGAGAAGCAAAAAACGACACACTCCCACAATTAAAGGAGGCACTTATTTTCCTGAGAGAAAAACTAAATAACATTAATTCGGAATTACTAAGGCTCAAAAAAGAAAATCAAAAGTTAATGGTTAAGCAAAACAGGATTCAGATAAATTTGAATGAGTTAAAAGCTTTGGATAACCAGGTTGCATCTAACCAAAAAAGCAATATCAACTACCAGCTTATAGTGATGGTTTCATGTGAAACTGCAAATACGGCAACAATAAACATCAACTACCTTTTACAAAATGCAGGCTGGACTCCCTCTTACGACTTAAGAACCAAAAGCACAAACTCGGCCATGATGCTTACTTATAAAGCGAACGTATACCAATCAACAGGAACAGATTGGGATAATGTAAAGCTTACGCTATCCACCAACAATCCGAACCTTGGCAATGCAATTCCTGTGCTTTCGCCATTTTACCTGAATTATTACAATGAATACCAAAATAAAAGAAATAAATATGCTGAAGAAAAAGAATTAACAAAGGCCGAAAAAACCATTTCTGCAGCCCCTTCTATGCTCAGCCAAAATGATGCTTTTACAACAGCTGATTACACTTTAATGGAAAAGACCATGCTGAGTTTTGAATATGTAATCAAACTTGCCTACACTATACCTTCTGACGGACAAACACATATTGTTGCCGTTCAGAATAAGGAAGTACCGGCCAATTTTGAACATTTCGCCATTCCTAAGCTTGATAACAATGCTTTTTTACTTGCCCGTTTAACCGGCTGGGACGATTTAAATTTAATTCCCGGAACTGCCAGTGTATTTTTTGATGATGCTTATGTAGGAGCAACTTATATTGATCCAAACAATACAAACGACACCCTGGATCTTTCTATGGGCAGGGATAAAGGCATTGTAGTAAAGCGAATTAAATTGAAGGACAAAACAAAGGAGAAAATATTTGCGGATTACAAAACCAACACGGTTACTTATGAAATAACATTGCGAAACACCAAAGAAAACAAGGCGATGTTTACCCTGGAAGACCAAATTCCTTTTTCTCAAAATCAGGAAATAAAAATTGAATTAAAAGAAGGCTTTGGTGCTAAACTTGATGAAAACACAGGAAAACTGGTTTGGAAATTCAATTTAAAACCCAAAGAAATTAAGACAATTATTATAAGTTACGAGGTTAAATATCCGGCAAATAAAACAATCGCCAATTTATAAAAAGGAACTTCGGGAGCAGGTAATTATTGAAGCGCTTGCTCCAATTTCCACATTTGTAAAAACAAAAAGGAATAATTAAAAACGAGTTAAAAATTTGAACTAAAAAAAGGCTGTCCGCTTGGATGGCCTTTTGTTATTTATAGCATTTAAAAAAATTAATACATGTATATTTGGCTTTTGATAATTCAACTAAACCCTTATATACTAGAAAGCAAAAATGGATTTTACTTCATTGGGTTTGTCACCTTTTTTATTAAAAGCAATAGCCCAACAAAATTACGATCAGCCCTACCCCATTCAACAACAGGCCATACCTGCCATATTAAAGGGTAAAGATATTTTAGGAATTGCACAAACAGGATCGGGAAAAACCGCAAGTTATGTACTGCCGGTATTAATGAATTTACAGGCCAAACCGCTTTCTAAAAACAGGTTTGTTAATGTATTGGTGTTGGTGCCTACACGTGAACTTGCAGAACAGGTTAAAGAAGTATTTAAACTATTTTCTTCCGCACTTCCTGAGCGTATTAAAACTTTGGCTGTTTATGGTGGAGTTTCAATAAACCCGCAAATGATGGCTTTGCAGGGTGTAAATATTTTAGTTGCAACTCCTGGCAGGCTTTTGGAATTGGTTGAATCAAATGCAGTTCATTTATCCCAAATTGATACCCTTGTTTTGGATGAGGCAGATAAAATGCTCAACCTTGGCTTTAAGGAGGAAATGAATCGAATTTTTGCACTTTTGCCAAAAAAACGTCAAAACCTGTTATTTTCTGCAACTCTGAGTAATGACTTAAGCAACATTAATCAAATTTTATTGCATAAACCTGTTGTAATAAAAATTGAAACAGAAGGTGTTAATGTTGATTTAATCACTCAGCTTGCCTACGCTGTAACTGAGGAGAAAAAAGGCCCCTTGCTACGTTATTTAATTAAGCACAATGAATTAACCCAGGTTCTGGTTTTTACATCTTCTGTTTTTCAGGCTGATACTGTTGCTGCCAAACTCCGAAAGAATGGAATTGATGCCATGGCAATTCACAGTAAAAAAAGTCAGGGTGCCAGAACGGAAGCCCTAAGGAGATTCAAATCAGGACAGCTTCGCGTATTGGTAGCAACCGATTTAATATCCAGAGGTATTGACATTAAATTTTTGCCCTATGTTATTAATTATGAACTACCGCGTTCTCCTAAAGATTATGTGCATAGAATTGGAAGGACAGGACGCGCAGAATCACCAGGGCAGGCCATTTCCCTTATTAGCCCCGAAGAGGAACATCACTTTAAAATTATACAAAAAAAGATGGGCAAAATGGTGGAAACAATTAATGGTGAAAGCATTAATTTACACGGATATTAAAGAGGTAAATTTAGCAAGGATCCCTATTCCAGGTTCAATAAAAATCAAATTCAAATAGCTTGTTTTAGTGCAGTTATTGAAGGAAAAAAAATTAAAATTCTTTCTCAGCTTACACTATGGAGGGCTTACTCAGCATACTGGCCCCTTTATACATAAAATAAAGGCTTAGCATAGTTATTACATGTCCAATATCATTGTAGTTAAACCAATGAGTTAAGGAAATTTTATTTACAAATATCAAAGCCGAAGAAAATGAGATCAGAATTCCTAAGGCAATTAACATTCCACCAAAGTTTCTGTTTTTGACATAATCTCTGTAAAAAACAACCATAACGGGAATTAAACCTAAAGCAATATTTACAACTACAACTAAGAAATTTTGAAACACTAGTATTAAAATGGCGGTAATTGCAACTTTAGTAATAAACAAGTATCTGAATTTAATAAGCATTTCCTGCTTAAAAAAATATTTAGCAGTGGCAGATTCAGCAAAGTAAATTGAGCTTACAATCAAAATTTGCATTATTAGCCATAAGTTAAGCTGAATATATTCTCCGGTATAATAAACAAAACCATGAACAACTGCTCCAAGCAAAGTGGAAATTCCCATAATACTGAAATAATTTTTCCAGGCACGCTGGAAAGGATTCCTACCTATTAATTTATAGGTCCAGAAAAAACACAACAAAGCCATTATAACATTGGTTAAAATAGTCATTGGTTCATAGAGGATTAATCCTGCTATTTCTATCCAGAATTTATTGCTTTGAGTCAAATTCCCCCAGGTGATATAAAGTTAATCCCGCAATTGGTGATTCAATAATTTTATCTGTTTCCAGCCCTCTTTCCAGTGCAATTCGGGTTAAATAATTACTGAAATAAAAACCAACCGAACCAACTACATTTAATTTCAGTTGATTATTTGGTTGATATTTGCAAATATGTTTGTCAAAAAACTGATTCAAGCAAAGAGTTACAAGGTCTGATATATATTGATCTTTTAAATTTTGATAAATAAATTTACTAAAGCCCGCTAAAAACCTGTTTGGGAAAGGTTTTTTATAAACCGCATCTAAAATATCTTCCTTGGATAATTTAAAACGGGTAATAAAGCGCTGGGCTATATGCTCTGGTACTTCCTTGTTTAAATAATCCTTTATAAAAGTTTTACCCATGTGAGCCCCGCTTCCTTCGTCTCCTAATATAAAACCAAGGGCAGGAATATTTTCAACAATGTTTTTTCCATCATACCAACAGGAATTAGAACCTGTACCTAATATTGCAGCCAGCCCGGGATTTGTGCCACAGGTTGCTCTTGCCGCAGCTAACAGATCATGATTCACCTCAACATTAGCCTCTGGGAATACTTTTTTCAGCCCCTCTTGCACAACAGCACACTTTATCTCAGAAGAACAACCAGCCCCATAAAAATAAATGTCAACTCCGCCTAAATCAATTCCAGAAGGAAGTTGATGAAAAAATTCATTTTTTAAGATGCTTGAAATATCTTCTGAATCCTGAAAAAAAGGATTAAAACCCTGGGTTTTTAGCTGATGTATTTTAGAATTATTATCAACAAGTCTCCAGTCTGTTTTTGTAGAACCGCTATCTGCAATTAAAAGCATAGGTAAAATAAAAAGCGGCCCTGGAAAATCCAAAGCCGCTGTAAATTTAATAAAATTAGTTTTAAGAATTTACTGTAAAAATCAAACTGAATTCAAAGTAAAAACAACACAGAATGCAATCCTGTTAAATGTTGATTTTTATACCAGCATTAATTTGTCTGAAACCATCGGGCATAATACCTGATGAAACTCTATGAAGTCTTGAACCCTGGTAGATTTCATAATGTTTTTACCTGTAGCAAAAAGTGTTATTCCTTTAACAAATTTATTTTTTGAACCAGCAAATGAATAGGAAGGATTCACATCAACAGTTGAGAAAGCTTTAAGTTTTCCAACTGCACCTTCGCCTGTTTCATTTTCAAAATTAAGGTAATCGGTGTATTGGGTTCCAACCATGTTATAATTTGCACCTATGTTGAATCCTTTAAAACCATAGTTAATGGAAAAGTCCATAATTGTAGCAGGAATGTAAGGGGCTGCATTGGCTGAAATGCCATCTTTTCCGAATTTGTAATCCAGTTTCTTGATTTTAGAAAAATCATCGGAACAACCAGATTTTATACAAAATAATCAAAAAAAGTGAAAATGGAATAGGTTGTTTCAAAAACAGATAAAGACCCAATTAAAGAAAAATCCTTAATTGCTGGTTGATGAGAAAAGATATTTATTGGGGCTAATAATTTCTTTTTTGATTGCGTAAATTACAATTCCTGCTGTATTGTTTACACCTATTTTATTCATGATGTTTTTGCGGTGGGTATTAATTGTATGCGGACTTAAAAAGAGCAGGTCTGCAATTTGTTTATTCGAATAGCCCTCTGCAATAAACTTAATGATTTCTTCTTCTCTATCAGATATGTTAATGCCCTCACATGTTGCAAAGGAACTAATGCTTAATGGATTTGCATTCTCTGTTTGGTTTACAATTACATCCAAAACCTTGCTGCAGTAAAACTTCTCTGCTTTTGAAGTGGAATAAATAGCCTCAATTATCTCCTCTCTGTCACAGTTCTTTAAAAGTATACTAGTTACACCTATTTTTATTGAAGAAACAAAAAACATTTTGGTTTGATCCTGAATAATAGCCAGTATATTGATTCCTGGAGCCAAAGCTCTTATTTTTGAAATATCATCCAATTGAAATGCTGATGAGGCATGGTCAATTATTAAAACATCTGGACAGCAAGAGCTAAGATATTCATATAATTCAGTTGAATTTTCTGCTACTCCGATGAAAGAAAATCCTTTTACAGACTGTACCAGGGATTTCAAGCCCTCGGCAGCAATAAACTGATTATCAGCAATTAGAACTTTTATAGCAGGCATTCCTTTCTTTGCTATTTAGAATGTTTTTAAATAACGATACAAACATACAGAGTAAACAGCAATAATCAAAATGTTAATATCAACATATACTAATTAATTCAAAAATAATTAAAAGCATTTAATTATTCATGAATCAGCATTAGCTTGCCCTAAAAACTCCACCACCAAATTTAAGCCTTAGAAAGGGTCCTCCCAGATTAAAAACAGGACCTCCGGGGATATTTGCATTAAACTTATACCAACCCTCTGTAGGCAGAGAGAGAACATAACCAAGGGAAACACCAAAATGAAAACCATTTAAATGAATAGGCGTTGTGAAATAATTCATGTTCAATGAAAAACTAAGTAAAAAACTATTGGTAGAAAGTTCAAGTGAAGGGCTAGGGCTTGCTAATAATTGATTAAACAAAACTCCATTTGCTTTTTCTGCAATCTTCAAATTCGATCTTCCCCTTCCAATACCAATAAGCGGGTATGCCAGCACTTTGGATGAAGCAATAGTTCTGTAACCTAAGTTAAAAAACATATAACCTGAATTAAGGCTGGCATCAAAATCTGTTTGGTTTTTTGTTTCTGTGAAAATAAAATACCCCTCGGCTCCTACTAAAAAACAACTGTTCATACGTAAAAAATTACCTCCAAATGCTACTGCATAATCTGAGAAAACTGGATAGTTATTGGAATTTAGCGTCTGGTTTAAGTCATCTATATTCAAGAGTGACCAACCATAGGAAAATGAGCCCATAATACCCGTATATTTCCTAAAAATACCTGTTGTATCTATTGGATCAGCACTGTTATTAAGTGTAGTATCCTCTTGTGTTTCAAGCCTTATTTGTTCAGTTTCTTTAATTGGTGTTTGTTCCTCATTTTGTTTCTGAAATGATTCAGTTTGTTGTGCAAGACTACCAAAAGGAATTATAGCAATTAAAATTATATAAAAATAATTCAATAAGGATTTTTGCATAGCTTTCCAAACTTTAAAATGTCTTTTATTAAAGTTCGGAAAATTTCAAGAATTGCACAACAGGGAATTTAAATTCAGGTAAATTGATAAAGTTTATTGGAAATACTGGAAGTATCCGTTGATTGGAATACCAAAAAAAATGAATTAACCTATTTGAAAAAAGGATATAAATGAATAAAAGGGATTTAAAATCCAAGTGAATTCATTAAAATTCTGAAACTAACCCTACCCTATTTTGAAATTACTTTAAACTCAGTTCTCCTGTTCAAGGCTCTTCCTTCTGGGGTAGTGTTATCAGCTACGGGCATGGTATCCGAATAACCCTTATAACTTAAACGATCAGAAGAAACATTGTTTGTAACCAGGAAATTATAAACAGCTTTACCCCTGCCATCTGAAAGAGCGATGTTTGATTTTTTATCACCAACATTATCTGTATGTCCGCCAATTTCAATTTTAATTCCCGGATTTTTAACCATGAAGGTAACCAGTTTATTAAGTTCCACTTTTGATTCATCTTTTAATTCTGAGGAAGCAGTTTCAAAAAATACATTTTTCAAAACAACGATCTCACCTTCTTTAATGGAATGAAGAGGAATATCTTTTTTAGCAGGTTTTGTCAATGTACCTTTTTCTTTGAGGGAAAAATTTTCAGAATAAAAAAGGTAACCTCCTTTAGAAACATTTAAAGCATAATTTTTATGAATTGGAAGTGAAACCAAAAACTCTCCATTGCCAGGATTTGAGAAGGATTCAACTACAAGTTGTCCAGTTTCCAAATCGATGAGTTCAAACATGGCTTCAAGAGGCTTTTTGGTTTGGCTGTCAAACACAATCCCTTTAAAATAAGTAACCATTAATGGTTTATGCTGATCAGGCATTTCAAAAGAATAAATATCCAAACCTCCAAAGCCGCCTTCACGATCGGATGCAAAATAAGCGATATCACCACTAGCACCAACAAGGAGACTGTTTTCATCCTTAAAAGTATTTATGGGAAAACCAAGATTTACTGCCGGTCCCCAATCCCCGTTTTTATCCTTTCTTGAAACATACAAATCCATCCCTCCCATTCCTGGATGGCCATTTGAAGAAAAATACAAGGTTTGATTATCGGGATGAATAAAAACAGATTCCTCTTTTTCGGGTGTATTTATTTTACTTCCAAGATTTACAGGATTCGTCCATGTTCCGTTTTCTTTAATTTGACTCATCCAAATATCAGCCTCACCCAGGCCCCCATTTCGGCTACTTGTAAAATAAAGTGATTTTCCATCCGAAGAAAAAGAAGGTTGTGATTCCCATTTAGAAGAATTAATTGGTTGGCCCATATTAAGAGGTTTGCTCCAATTTTCACCATTCTTTTTGGAATAAAATATATCACAGCTTCCATATCCTTTTCTTCCAGGTCCATATTCACCATACATATCACAGGCGGTAAAAATAAGGATCTGGCCATCGGCAGAGAGTGTAGGAGCACCCTCGTTCATTATTGTATTGATAGGAGGCCCCATATTAAAAGAAGGTAACCATTTCCCCTGATCTTTAAATGAAATGTAAAAATCCTCCTGGCTTCCCTGCATAGCTTTTTCATCTCTTCTGTTTCTTGTAAAAAGCAGGGTTTGTTCGTCTGCTGTAATAGCTGGAAAATATTCATGTTCAGCAGTATTGATACTACCGGCAAGGTTAATCGGATTAAATGGAACAGGAGATTTAACAGCCAGAGCTCCAAATTCACAGGTTACCATTTCTTTTTTTGCAAGCTTTTCCATATCCGGGTGCAGTTTCCCAAAGGCCAGCAATGCTTTATAGCTTTCCAAAGCCTTTTCATACTGCCCGGTTTTCAATAAGGCTAAACCAAGCGTATAATATAAACTTGAGGTATATCGTGGATTAATTTCAAGGGCTTTTTCAAAATATTCTATGGCTGATTTAAAATCTTTGCCATCGAAATAAATAGTCCCCAAAATTATGTATGGATCAATAAATAAGGCATCCGCGTTAATTGCCTTTTTCAATTCAACAATCGCTACTTCATCATTCCTGCTTTCATAGGCTGTTTTACCAGCATTAAAATGTTTAATCGCTTTTTTGTTTTTGCTTTGAAATTCCTTTACCTGGGCAAATACACACATATTTAATGACAAGGCCATTATTAGTAACAGAGATGAAAACTTAAAAGCCATAATTTACTTTTTTTTGAAAACGAAAAACAATTCAATAAATTCTTAAAATCGCTACAATTTTATTTCAAAAGATTCGCCTTCAATAGCAGGAAGGGTTTTCTTAAACACTTTTTGTGCCTCCAACACAAGTGGCTCTACGTCCTTGTACCTTGCGGAATAGTGTCCGATAATAAGTTTTTTCACATTTGCTTTTGCCGCAATTGTTGCCGCCTGTTCAGCCGTACTATGAAAAGTTTCTTTTGCCCTTTGCACAAAATCCAGTGTAAAAGTAGCCTCATGGTACAATAAATCAACGTTTTTTATTTGTTCAATTATGGCTTCATTGTATGCTGTATCAGAACAATAGGCATAAGAACGGGCAGGAGGGGAATCGTAAGTGAATTCACCATTTGAAATTACCTTTCCCTGTGGGTCTATAAAATCTTTGCCTTCTCTTAAATTTCTAATATCCGTTATTGACAAGCCATATGCTGCTAATTTTTCTTTCTTCAGTTTCTTTAACCTGGGCTTTTCCCTAAAAAGAAAACCACAACAGGGAATTCTATGTTTTAAAATAATGGTTTCAACTGTAAAATAGGGATCATCAACCAGTAAAATACTTTTATCAAACTTTAAATAATTAAAATTAATTTGATAGTTAAGCCTGGTATCTGAGGCTTTCAACTGAAGGTTAATGATATTTTCTAAATCAGCATGGGCATGAATTGTGAGGCTATTTTTTCTTCCAAGTAAATGCATGGTAGAAAGCAATCCAATAAGCCCAAAGTAATGATCGCCATGCAAATGACTGATAAAAACATGGTTAATGCGTTGCATTTTAACTTTGTATTTTCTCAATTGCATTTGAGTTCCCTCCCCACAGTCAATCAAAAAAAATCGCTCAAGTATATTAAGCACTTGAGCGGTAGGGAATCTGTTTGAGGTTGGAGTGGCTGAACTGCAACCCAAAATTGTCAGTTCAAATTTCATAGTCTTTGGATGAATTTCCTATTCAAGATCGCGTTCTATTTCCTCCATAAAAAGTAAATCCATAGCCTCATTTAGAGTAGGAGTTATTTTAAGAATCGTATCAAGCTGCGAAATTGCAATTAATTTTTTTACTGAGCTTTGTAATCCTGTAACGATAAAAGTACCATTGGCATTCTTACACAAACGATTTCCTACCAAAATAGCACTCAATCCAGATGAATCACAATAACGTGTATCGCTAAGATCAAGAATTATATTTTTTTCTCCATTTGAATTAATAACCACTAATTCAGATTTTAAAATCGGAGATATGCTACTATCAAGTCTTTCTGCTGTTGATTTAATCAGCGTAAATTTTTCATTTTTGTCGTAAACAAAGCTCATAGTACCTATTTTATTTAAGCAAATTTAATTAAAAATAATTACATGGCAAACTCTTAAAATCATTGCTTGTAGCTGCTTGAGTCTATTTTACCTGCCAACAAATATAAAACTGCCATGCGCACTGCAACTCCATTCTCCACTTGGTCCAGAATAATTGATTGCTTTGAATCAGCAACATCACTGGTGATTTCAACCCCTCTGTTTATTGGACCTGGGTGCATAATTGTAATTTCTTTATTAAGACTATCAAGTAATTTTTTACTTACCCCATATTGCATGGTATATTCTCTTATTGATGGAAAAAATCTTATGTCCTGCCTTTCCATTTGTATGCGCAGCATGTTTGCAATATCACACCATTCCAATGCTTTTCTCAGATTATATTCCACCTTTACATTTAATTGCCCAATGTATTTTGGGATTAATGTTACAGGTCCGCAAACCATAACTTCTGCCCCCAATTTCTGAAGACAAAAAATATTAGAAAGTGCAACCCGAGAATGCATAACATCGCCAACTATTACAATCTTCTTACCAGCCACATCTCCATATTTTTCCCTTATTGAATATGCATCCAATAAGGCTTGGGTTGGATGCTCATGTGCCCCATCTCCTGCATTTATAATTTTTGCTTTTACGTTTTTGGAAAGAAATACTGCTGCTCCTGCATTGGGATGACGCATTACCACAATATCCACTTTCATTGCAAGGATATTATTTACCGTGTCTATAAGTGTTTCGCCCTTGCTTACCGAGGAGGAGGAGGATGCAAAATTTATAATATCAGCAGAGAGCCTTTTCTCTGCAAGTTCAAAAGATAATTTTGTTCGGGTTGAATTTTCAAAAAAAAGGTTTGCAATGGTAATGTCCCTTAAAGAAGGTACTTTCTTCATCGGGCGATTGATAATCTGTTTGAAATTATCGGCAGTTTCAAAAATAAGGTTAATGTCATCGGAAGTAATTTCTTTTATTCCCAAAAGATGATTAACACTTAATTTGCTCATATTTTATCTGTGTTTGGGGTATATAATAAAACTTTGTCTTCGCCTTCTAATTCCCTCCATTCTACTTTAACTTTTTCGGTGGAAATGGTATCTACTGTTTTTCCTATATAATTGGGTTGGATTGGTAAATCCCTGCTAAAGCGGCGGTCAATTAGCACTAAAAGTTCAACCTTTTCTGGTCTTCCAAAAGCAAGCAAGGCATCAAGGCCCGACCTTATTGTTCTGCCGGTAAAAAGAACATCATCCACAAGTATTACTTTTTTTTCCTCAATGATAAAATCCATTTGGGTTGAATTTGGAATTAACACCTCATCTCTTCTCCTGAAATCATCCCTGAAAAAAGTAACATCAAGGTTACCGCATTTTATGTCCTTAATGTTTAGTATTTTTTTTAATTCTTTATGGATTCTCAATGAAAGGTAAATTCCCCGAGGCTGCAAACCAACAATTACAGTGTTGGAAAAATCGTTGTGGTTCTCAATAAGCTGATAACAGAGCCTTTTTATGGTGAGTTCAAAGGATTTACTGTTTATGATAACTACTGGCTCCATTTTTTTTAGTTGTGCAAATATAATTTATTTTATACTCATTTTACCTTTGATGCATCGATAATAAATTTACCGCTGTTTTTTTTCTTTTCCAGGGGTATTTATTTAAAAAATCATAAGTAGGTGTTAACCTGTTCATCAGGGCTTATGCTTCAGCCTATGAAGGCACTGTTTCATTATTTATTACTTATTGTGATTTAATGGTTTACTGGATTTAGCCATTGTCGAAATTATTGATTTTTTGTAAAAAAAAAGCCCGGTCAGTTGACCGGGCTTTTTTAATTTTAAACCAGAATTTTTATTCTTCAGTCTTAGGCTTTTTTGTAGAAGCCTTTTTCTCGCTCTGCTCTAATTGGTCTTTCAGATTAGAAAGTACGTTAATGTCACCCAATGTAGTTTTTTCTACATTTTCCTTCACTTTTTTAACGGTTTTCTTTTCTGATTTTTGTTGTTCTTTCTCCGTATAATCTTCAGAACGGTTGCCAGATACAGCATCCTCATGAATACGTGAATGAGAAACGATTATTTTCTTGTTTTCTTTATTGAATTCAATCACTTTGAAATCCACTGTTTCTTCAACCTGTGCGGTTGATCCATCAGCTTTTACCAAATGCTTGCTAGGGGCAAATCCTTCAACACCGTATGGTAATGAAACAATAGCGCCTTTTTCAGCCATGCTTGTGATAGTTCCAGGGTGCAATGAATCTAATGTAAATACAGTTTCAAATACATCCCAGGGATTTTCTTCCAATTGTTTGTGACCAAGACTCAATCTTCTGTTTTCTTTATCAAGTTCCAAAACAATAACATCTATTTTATCACCTATTTTGGTAAATTCAGAAGGATGCTTTATTTTTTTAGACCATGAAAGATCAGAAATGTGAATTAAGCCATCAACACCTTCTTCCAATTCAACAAATACGCCAAAATTGGTAAAGTTTCTAACAGTTCCGCTGTGCTTGGAATTAACCGGATATTTCTGGTCAATTTCAGCCCAAGGATCTGGAATAAGTTGTTTAATACCCATTGACATTTTTCTATCTTCTCTATCAAGCGTTAAAATGACAGATTCGATCTCATCACCAACTTTAAGGAAGTCCTGTGCACTGCGTAAATGTTGCGACCATGACATTTCAGATACGTGGATTAATCCTTCAACACCCGGAGCAATTTCAACAAATGCTCCATAATCTGCAATAACTACCACTTTACCTTTTACTTTGTCACCGATTTTCAAATTTTCATCAAGTGCATCCCATGGATGAGAAGTAAGTTGTTTTAAACCAAGTGCAATTCTTTTCTTGTCATTGTCAAAATCAAGAATAACCACATTGATTTTTTCATCCAGTTTAACAACTTCTTCCGGATGATTGATTCTGCCCCATGAAAGGTCAGTAATATGTATAAGGCCATCAACACCACCAAGGTCAACAAATACACCATATGAGGTAATATTTTTAACTGTTCCTTCAAGCACTTGCCCTTTTTCAAGTTTAGAAATAATCTCTTTTTTCTGTTGTTCAAGCTCCTCTTCAATAAGTGCTTTGTGAGAAACTACAACGTTTTTAAACTCATTGTTGATTTTCACAACTTTGAATTCCATTGTTTTTCCAACATAAACATCATAATCCCTGATTGGCTTAACGTCAATCTGTGAACCTGGAAGGAATGCCTCAATACCAAACACATCAACGATTAATCCACCTTTTGTTCTGCATTTTACAAAACCTTTAAGGATTTCATCTTTTTCAAGTGCTGTATTAATTCTTTCCCAAGCCCTAAGCGATCTTGCCTTACGGTGAGAAAGCAATAATTGACCGCCTTTGTCTTCTTGTTTTTCAACATAAACCTCAACAATATCGCCTACTTTCAAGTCAGGATTATACCTGAATTCAGATAAAGCAACAATACCATCTGATTTATAGCCTATATCAACAAGTACTTCCTTGGTGTTTTTTGCTACTACTTTTCCGTCAACAACCTCATGCTCATCAACTGTTTTAAGTGTTTGTTCATACAAACTCTCAAGCTTTGTTCTTTCTTCTGAGGAGTATATTTCTGATCTTTTACTAAGACCACTCCAATCAAAATTCTCTAATGTCACAGTTTCTTCACTGCTTTTTTGTTCATTTTCTGCCATTTTATTTTTTTTTGGCTTTAATTGCACTTGTTCTCCGGAAAACAAGCGGGTTTAACATATCTGCCCCGGTAACGCAGATTTTCCTCTAAAAAAGGACGGCAAAGATACTGTTAATCATTGAAAAAAAGAAATTTTCAGTGCTAATTAAATAATGGCCTACTTTTATTTCGAGTTGTTTTTATAACTGAATGACTGTTAATATATTGTAAATAACTTAGAGTTAAATGGACTTAAGGTTAATTTTTAGTAAAAAGCATTGTTTGATTTTTTTTAGAATCCTTATTTAAAAGACTAATTTGGTTTTATTGGATACATTTAATTTCACTCAAAGGGCGCAGAGAAAAAAAACGCAAAGACGCAGAGAATTTTCTTTTATGGCTTAATAGGATTCGAAAAACACTTGATTTCACGCAAAGGGCGCAAAGAAAAAAAATACGCAAAGAGGTAGAGAATTTTCTTTTATGGCTTAATAGGATTCGAAAAACACTTGATTTCACGCAAAGGGCGCAGAGAAAAAAAAACGCAAAGACGCAGAGAATTTTCTTTTATGGCTTAGTGTGATTCGATTAACATTTAATTTCACTAATAACCTCATCAATGCTCCTTGCGGCTTCAAAAAATGAAAGAAGTTTTTGAATTACATTTTCAACAACACTATCAGGACAAGATGCTCCGCTGGTAACGATTATTGTAAGCGGGGATTTTGAAGGGAGGAAATTATTTGTTTTTAGTTGCTTTTGATTGTGATAATCAAAATGATTGATTGTTTCCCTTGATTCAATTTCTTTATGGGATGAAATAAAATAGGTGGCAAATTTTCTTTCGCATAATTCAACTAAATGAGAGGTATTTGAACTGTTATATCCTCCTACTACTATGGCTAAATCGGCATGTTCTTTTAATAAGCCATAAGTAGCATCCTGGTTATCATTGGTAGCATAACACAAAGTATCCCTTGTGTCAGAAAAATGGTCTTTATAGTCTACTGCGCCATATTTCTTTATCATTGTGTTTTTAAGAAAGTCAGCAATTTGTTGTGTTTCAGTGGCAAGCATGGTTGTTTGATTTACCACACCTATTTTTTGAAGGTCTTTTTCACAGTCAAAACCATTTGAAAAACGACCTCTAAAAGCTTCATAAAAGTCATTTGCAGAAACTTGGCCAAGAATATAACTTTCTATTTTTTTGGCATCCTCCAAATCCTTTATCACTAATGAAGGTCCGTGAACCTGGCTATGTGAAAAAGTAGCTTTGGTTTCCTCATGGTTGTGCTTTCCGTGAATAATGATAGTATGCTTATCGCTTCCTAATTTTTCAGATTTTTTCCAAACACGTTCCACAAAAGGACAGGTAGTATTGTATTTTTGGGTTTCAATGCCCTTTTCCTTAAGTATTTTTTCAGTTTCAAGGGTAGTGCCAAAGGCTGGAATTAAAACAATATCATCAGAGGTAATTTCTTTCCATTCGATTAACTGCTTGCCTTGAGTATCCATAATAAAATTAATCCCTTTTTCTTGCAAATCAGCATTTACATCTGGATTGTGGATCATTTGAGAAAGCAAGAAAATCCTTTTTCCAGGGTTTTCTTCAACGGCACTCTGTGAAATTTCTATTGCGTTTTCTACCCCAAAACAAAAACCGAAATGCCTGGCAATTAAAAATCTAACTGGTCCAAAATCCAGCAATGCAGGGGTTAAATCTTTTTTCTTTGGATCCTGAATTTTACGAAGTTCTTTTATCCGGGATATAATTGAACTTTTGTAATGAGCAGGAATATTGAAAGTTTTCATTCTTAAAATTAAGTAAGTGGTTGTTAAATTACCGCTTGGTATTTAAAACATCTTTGCAGATTTAAGGCGTATTTATTACTCCTACTCTCTTATTAACTGCATGTCTTTAACCAACCTTAAAACGTAATCAAGCTGTTGTTGCTTGTTCAAATCAGTGTTATCCAGAACTATTGCATCATCAGCCTTAATTAGCGGATTTTCTTTTCGGTTTGTATCATCAAAATCTCTCTGGAGTAAATTCTCCTTGATTTCATCCTTAGAAACCTTCACTCCTTTTGAAGTGAGCTCATCATACCTTCTGTAAACACGAATTTCAGGATCAGCAGTCATGAAAATCTTTAGTTCTGCATTTGGGAAAACAGCGGTGCCAATATCTCTGCCATCCATTACTATTCCTTTGCCCATTCCCATTTCTTTTTGCAAGGCCACCATTCGTTTTCTTACTTGTTTTATCTGGCTAACCTTACTAACCTGTTCGGAAACATCCATCATACGTATGGGTTCCTCAACATCCTCATCATTTAAATAAATATCCGATTTTTTAGTCACTGAATTGTAATGAAAACTCAAATGAATCCTGTCCAGGTTTTCTATTAGCTTTTGGATGATCAGTTCTCCGGCATCATTAATAAATCCCTCACGCATTGCAAAAAGAGTGATTGCCCTGTACATTGCTCCTGAATCAACATATTTGTACCCCAGTTCTGATGCCAAGGCTTTTGCTATGGTACTTTTTCCACAGGAAGAATACCCGTCAATGGCTATGTTTATCTTATTCAAGGTTTGAGCTGCTTTGTCTGCAATATTAATCAATAGCTTTTAAAAGAAAAATTAATTTCTTGAAAAACTTGAAATATTGGTTGTTATTGTAAAATGGTTGGATGCTCCGGCTAAATGATAGGCGGCCCTAGCATAACTCAAATGGAATTTTGAGATTCTAAAACCAAAACCCCACGAAAGACCTATGGTTCCTGGTTTGCTGGCAACTTTCAATTCTTGTGATCTTTGTACATTATAACCAAACCTGACACTAAAACTCTTGGTTGGCATAATCTCAACTCCTGCAACTAAATGTCTTAAAGTATTTCCAAAAAAACCAGGACTCTTTGTTTGTTCATCTCCAGTTACGGTGTTAAAGTTTGAGGTTGTATCCTTTGGAACCATTCTTAGTCTTTGCATGTTATCAAAGGCAAGGGAAAAGCGAAAAGGGGCATGAGAAAGCTTTTTTGACACCTCAATTTTCATTTCAGTTGGCAAGGGCTCAGTATTTCCTTTTCTATAGGCTACTATTTGAGTTCCAATGTTTTTTGCAAGAATTGCAGCACCAAAACCATCTTCCTCATTAAAATATGTACCTGCCAAATCAAGTGCCATTCCAAAGGATTGATAACTTTCCAAGGCCGAATAAAGCAACTTTACATTGGTTCCGTATGACAAATGTTTTCCAAATCCTCTACCCCATCCAAAATTTAAAGCATAATCACCAGCAGAAAATTCACCTGTAATTTCACCATTTGGATCTGCACGGGTAAACCGACCATAGTTCATATATTGCATACCCAGACTAAAGCTTCCCTTGTCCTCATAATTTTTCGAAAAACCAACAAACCCGGAATTTATATCCGAAAAATAATTCAAATAAGTCATTACAAGGGAATTATCCATTAACTTATTCAGCAATGCAGGGTTTACAATGCCAAGAGATAAATCATTGTCTTTTACTGAAATAAGGTCCCCACCAAGTGCTGCAGTTCTTGCAGAGGAAGGGAGGTTTAGAAATTCATAAGAGGAGCTTCCACCCACCTGAGCAAAGGTGCTGATTGCAAAATTTAATGAAAGAAAAAGCAACAGCAGTGACTTTGACATAGGAGAAAATATCTCTCTTAACGTTCTTAATGTTCAATTATTGTTTTTGAAGGATGGCAACAAACAGCATTATTTACGCCTCAGGTTGCAGCACCTTTTCCAGGAGAAAAGCAGAAAGTTCTTCCAGATTTAAATCCTTTGCTTTTACTTTATAAGTTGATAGTGCGTAAAAGGGTTCTCTCTCTGCCAGTTTAGTTCTTATAGCCATTCTTAGTTTTTCACCCTCCAGATTATCGAGAAGTGGCCTTTGGTGTTTTGCGTTTTTTAATCGCACAAAAAGAGCATCAACACTTAACTTTAAATAAATTGAAACTCCTGAGGCATTAATTAAATTCATGTTATGGTTAAAACAAGGTGTGCCTCCACCTGTCGAAATCACAACATTACTTTTAGATGCAAGTTCTGCAAGGCATGCAGTTTCAATATTTCTGAAATATTCCTCACCCTTTACATTTAATATTTCAGCAATTGTGCTTTCATGTCTTTGTTCGATGTACTGATCAAGGTCTATGAACTCAAAACTGAGTTTACCTGCAAGTTTTTTACCTGTTGTGCTTTTTCCGCACCCCATGAATCCTGTTAAGAATATCAGCATAAATGTATGTTTTAGTTTAAATGAAATTTGAAATTTACATGTAACAAAATACTGGTTTAAGTATTATTCTCTTTATTTCATTTATCATTGTTTTTTAATTTACTTTAATTATGAAAAATCCATAACAAGTAAAAAATCCAGTTTAATTTGGCCAAACAGCGATTTCAAAATCATTGATAAAAACTCCATAATTTATGCTATTGAGTTCACCTTCTTCATAATAAAGATCAACCATAGCATCATCAAAACTAATTCGCTTTTCGCCCCACTCCTGTTCTTCAATATCTATTTCCTTAAAACCTTTGCTTTTAAACAATTCAATTATTTCCTTTTCTTTCAAATTAAAAATCATCTGTCCCCATAAAGTAACCATATTGTTATCTACTTCAATGGATGTTAATTTAAGGTCATTTTCCTCATCAAAAAATAGAGAAATACCATTTGACCAATAATGCCAGATAAGGGTTCTAATTTCGCTTTCAGGTTCCATTTCCTCAACTTCCTCAGGTTCACCCATTATTTGAACAACCTCTTCCGTAGAAATACCAAAATTAAGTTCTCCAAGACCTTTCATTGGATTTATTTCTAAATTTACATTCATATTGCCCTTGTTTTTGTATTACACAATAATAAAGTTATTTTCGCAAAAATGAAAGACAAATAAAATATTCTTGCAAATATCATTCTTTATCAAACTATTTCATTTGACTATAGAGTTAATTAACAATTAAGAAGTTTCGGTTTTAAAATAAAATCAATGAAAATTATAGCAGTAAATTCTCCAGACACCATAAGAGATTTTCATAAAGTGCCTTTTATAATTTATAAAGACGACCTTAATTATGTACAACATTTAAAAAATGATATTGAGGGTGTGTTCGACAAGAATAAAAACAAGTTTTTCAGACATGGGGAAGCAACTAGGTGGATTTTAAAAAATGAAAAGGGTGAATTACTGGGAAGGGTGGCCGCATTCCTAAATAAAAAGGACATCAAACCCAATAAAATTGCAGTTGGTGGAATGGGTTTTTTTGAATGTATCAACAACAAGCAGGCTGCCTTTACACTTTTTGATCAATGCCGCGAATGGCTCTCATCTAAAGACATTCAGGCTATGGATGGACCAATAAATTTTGGAGAACGAGATAAATATTGGGGATTGATAACAGAAAACTTTACCCTTTCACCCTATTATGCACAGAATTACAATCCGGAATACTATATTTCTTTTTTTGAATCCTATGGTTTCCAGGTGTTTTTCAAGCAATTTATTTACCACCGTAGTGTTAAAGATGCTTTGCAGGAAAAATTCATTCAGCGTGCAGAGCGCATTGCAAGAGATTCGAGGTACAGTATACAAACAATTAAAAAAAACAACCTTCCCAAATATGCTGAAGATTTCCGGACCATTTACAACCGGGCATGGGTAAAACACGACAACCACAAGGGTATGCCTTATCCGCAAGCTATGGCATTAATGAAAAAAATAAAGCCGGTAATTGATGAAGACCTTGTGTACTTTGTCTATTTTGAAGACAAACCAGTTGCTTTTTATATTTCGCTTCCTGAAATTAATCAATTGTTTAAATACGTAAATGGCAATTTCAACTGGCTGGGAAAATTAAAATTTCTTTACCGCAGGTGGCGTGGAGCTTGCACCACATCTTTTGGAGTAGCCTTTGGAATTGATCCTGATTTTCAGGGAAAAGGACTTGAAGGAGCTATTTTCAATGAATTGGGTAAACGCATACAGCCAACCATGAAGTACCAGGATATAATTATTACATGGATAGGTGATTTTAATCCTAAGATGATTCAGATAATAGAAGGACTTGGGGCAAAAAAGATAAGAACAATGGCTACATTAAGGAAATTATTTGACGAATCTGCTCATTTTGAAAGAGCTCCAATAATAAAATAAAATTAATTATGTTTGATTTTCAGCAAGCTAAGTACTAATTAAACATTTTTTAACAAAGGATTTTGTATTATTAAATATTGATTATATATTTGCACTCCCAAAAAAAACAAAGGGAATGATTCCGTAGCTCAGCTGGTAGAGCATTACACTTTTAATGTAGTGGCCCTGGGTTCGAATCCCAGCGGGATCACAGAAGGAGTTTCAACTAACTTCAATATGATTCAAAAGCCTGTAAATCAGAAGATTTACAGGCTTTCTTGTTTCAGGATAATTCAGAATAATTCAGGAATCTTCAGGGATCAAGCGGAAAAGTTGGGGGGAATGAACAAAAATCATTTCTTTGCAAAAAATATTCTACGTGCAAAGAGATGAAAACCACAGCTTGGCAAACTTGATTTTGCCAGAAGGGATCTTGGAATTT